>JAJZCX010000177.1 GCA_021851625.1 Acidobacteriota bacterium
TTTCTCGGCGAGTTGCGCAGTCACACGGGCGAGATTGAATCCGCACTCGCGTTGGGAGCCAGCGCAGACGCCGCCGTCGCACCCTATCTGCGCGCAGCCTTTCATGCCAGCCTCATCCCGGCCATGGACAATCTGCGCTCGCTTGGCATCGTTTGGATTCCCGGCATCATGGCTGGCATGGTGCTCACCGGCTCCTCGCCGGTCTACGCCGCGCTCTATCAATTCGTCGTGCTCGGCATGATCTTTACCGCAGGCGGACTGAGTTGTCTGACGGCCACGTATCTGGTTCCGCGCCGTGTCTTCACGCACCATCAGCAATTGCGCATCCGCGGATAAGTGCGCCGCGCTCCATTCTCAGATGCTCCGTTATAGTCAAGTAGAGAGAGTCTTGCATGCAATCCAAAACAATTTTCCCTGCTCCCATCGCGCGCAAAGAACCCACAACAACGCAGATCCACGGCCACACCTTGCACGATGATTACGCTTGGCTGCGCAACAAGGAAAGCGCCGAGGTCATCGCGTATCTAGAAGCGGAAAACTCCTACACCGCTGCCGTGATGGAACCAGCGCAGCCCTTGGCAGATGCACTGTATACGGAGATGCTCAGCCACATTCAGCAAACGGATGTTTCTGTTCCCTATTTCAAAGACGGCTTTTTTTATTACTCCCGCATCGTGAAGGGCCAACAATATCTGCTGTATTGCCGCATCCCAGCTCCCGCTGGAGCCACGGCAGACACACCGCCCACGCTGCCACCGCTTGCGGGCTTTGCCAATGAGCAGATGCTCTTGGATGTGAATCAACTGGCTGTCGGAAAGGCATTCATGTCCATCGGAGCCTTCACCGTTTCTGACGACGGCCAACGCTTGGCCTACACCACAGACAACACCGGCTTCCGCCAATACACACTCTTCGTGCGCGATCTACGCACCGGCACCACTACGGCTGCACTGGCGGAGCGCGTCGGCTCCATTGAATGGGCCGCGGACAACTGCACGCTCTTCTACACGATTGAAGACGAAGAGACCAAGCGCCAGCACCAACTCTATCGTTTGGATGCAGGCGTGGAGCCTGCGCACAGCGTGCTGCTCTACGAAGAGGCCGACGAGCGCTTCAACATCGCCATCAATCGCACGCGCGATGGAGAATATCTTCTGCTGGAAATTTCCAGCCACACCACCAGCGAACTGCGCTTTCTCCCCGCGCAGCAGCCGCAGGGTTCTTTTCAAATCATCGAATCCCGCCGCGACGCAATCGAATACTACGCCGACCACTGCGAGGGCAATTGGTACATCCGCGCCAATGATACAGGCAGAAACTTCCGCCTGGTCACTGCACCTGTCTCCGCCTGCGGCCAGAAAAACTGGCGTGAAATTCTGCCGCATCGCGCAGAGGTCATGCTCGAAGACTTCGATCTCTTCCGCAGCTTCTTCGCCGTTACGGAGCGCGTACAGGGCCTGCCGCACTTGCGCATCTTCGACCGCCCCAGCGCGCAGCCACTCCAAGAGATCACCTTTCCTGAGCCAGCCTATCGTGCGGCTGCGGAGATCAACGCGGAGTTCGATGCGACCACCTATCGCTACAGCTATCAATCCCTAATTACGCCCGCTTCGGTCTACCAATATGATGTGGCCACGGCCAAGAGCATGTTGCTCAAACAAGCCGAAGTTCCCGGCGGATTTGATCGCTCCCTCTACGCATCCGAACGCATCTTTGCACCTGCGCACGATGGCGTACAGGTGCCAATTTCGCTGGTCTATCGCAAAGATAGCTTCGCGCGCGGAAAGAATCCCTTGTACGTTTACGGCTACGGTTCCTATGGTTATTCGCTGCCGATTGGCTTCAACTCCAACCGACTCAGCCTGCTCGATCGCGGTTTGGTTCTGGCCTATGCACACATTCGCGGCGGCGGAGAAATGGGCAAGCCTTGGCATGATGCCGGGCGCCTGATGCAGAAGCAAAATACCTTCTCAGACTTCATCGCGGCCACGGAGCATCTGCTCGCACAGGGCTATGGCGCGCAAGGGCGCGTCGCCATCGAGGGCGGCAGCGCAGGCGGCCTGCTAATGGGTGCGGTGGCCAATCAACGCCCCGATCTCTTCCGCGTGGTGCTCTCGCACGTTCCATTTGTTGATGTGATGAACACCATGCTTGACGCCTCCCTGCCGCTCACCGTGCCGGAATATGAAGAGTGGGGCAATCCCAATGAGCAACCGGCCTTCGAATGCATGCTCGCGTATTCGCCCTATGACAATCTACGCGCGCAGTCCTATCCAGCCATGCTGGTGAAGACCTCGCTACATGACAGCCAGGTGATGTATTGGGAACCGGCGAAGTATGTCGCCAAACTGCGCACGCTCAAGCAGGATGAAAATCTCTTGCTGCTGCACACCAACATGGCCGCCGGCCACGGCGGAGCTTCGGGGCGCTATGACTATCTGAAAGAAATCGCCTTTGACTACGCATTCTTGCTCTGGCAGCTTGGCGTGGAACGCCTCGCGTAGCTACGATTCCACTCCGCGTAGCGCCTGCGAAAAGCTCAACTCGCGCTGTTTTTTCTCGCGTGCAGATTGCTCCTCCTGCGGAACGCTGTCACCTTCCCCGGGCGCGAGAAAAAGATTCGCCTCCAACCCATGCTGGCGCATGTAGAGATCCCAATAGCGCCCGCGCTTGGCAAATAGTTCTTCGTGGTTGCCACGCTCAACGATGCGCCCATCTTCGATCACAAGAATTTGATCCGCGCGCCGAATGGTGGAGAGCCGGTGCGCGATTACAAACGTTGTGCGTCCACGCATCAGATAGCTGAGACCCTCTTGAATCAGCGCTTCGCTTTCAGAGTCGAGACTCGACGTGGCTTCATCCAAAATCAAAATGCGCGGATCGGCCAGAATCGCGCGGGCAATGGAGATACGCTGGCGCTGTCCGCCGGAGAGCTTGACGCCGCGCTCACCAACAATGGTCTCGTAACCTTCGGGGAAGCGCTCAGCAAACTCATCCACGCGCGCGATGCGACACGCTGTGAGCACTTGCTCCTCTGTGGCTTGTGGACGCGAAAATTGCACGTTGTCTCGAATACTGCCATCAAACAGAAATGACTCTTGCAGCACCACTCCCAACTGTGTGCGATAGTCGCTGAGCCGCACCGTCGCCAGATCCACACCATCGACGCGCACACAACCAGAATCCGGCACATGAAATGCGCATAGCAAACTGATGATCGTGGACTTGCCTGACCCAGACGGCCCGATGAGCGCTGTCACTGTGCCCGGCTGCGCATCGAGCGTAATGCCATGCAGCACCGGCTTGTCCGGCTCGTAAGCGAAGTTGACCTCTTCATAGCGCACCTCGCCGCGCAATGCCCCGATAGATACTGTGCGGTTCGGGTCACGCTCCTCATCTGTCTCCGCTAGAATCTCGCTGGTACGGTCGAGTCCGGCGATGGCCTCAGTAAGCTGCGTACCGATGGCGACAATCTGGAAAACAGGCGCAATCATGTACGCCAGAAACATGACGTACTCCAAATAATCGCCGCGCGTCATGTGATGCGCCACCACCTGCCGCGCTCCCAAATACATGACCAGCGCGCCCACAACACCCAGCACCACGGTCGAGGCCAAGCCCATTACCGACTGCGCCGTCAATGTGCGGATCACATTCTCCAAGAGTCGCAACACGCCGCCCGCGAACACCTTGGCCTCGCGCTCTTCCGCGTGGTATCCCTTCACCACACGCACGCCGCCCAGCGACTCGGTGAGTCTGCCTGTCACCTCGGCGTTGATGCGAGCGCGCTCGCGGAAAATGGGCCGAATGGTCTTGAAAGCCGTGCGCAGTATCAACGTGAAGATGGCGAGAATCACAAAGGCTAGCAACGTCATTCTGGCGTTAATGTGCAACAGCCAGCCAAAGGCCAGCGCCGCAGCCAGCAGCCCGCCCACAAACTCCACCAGCCCGGTGCCGATTAAATTGCGCACGCCCTCCACATCCGTCATGATGCGTGAGACCAGCGTGCCCGTGCGATTGGCATCATAAAATGCGACAGGCAGACGCCCTACATGCTCCTGCACTTGCGTGCGCAGATCGGCAATCAGACGTTGTGCAGCTTTGGAGAGCAACTGCGTCAGCGCATAAGACGTGATCCCCTGAATCGCCGTCGCCAGCAACACGGCTCCGATGATCCAACGCAGCAGGGCCATCTCCTGCTTCCCCATCACGTCATCCATCAGATATTTGGTGCTGGCGGGCAACACCAAACCCGCGACACGGTTGATGACCATCAGCACCAAACCCACCGCGAGCAGCACACGGCGCGGGCGCACCAGC
>JAJZCX010000178.1 GCA_021851625.1 Acidobacteriota bacterium
GCAGCGCACGGGGCAGATCGTGTATGTCTCCGCCACTCCGGGGCCGTATGAATTGACGCAAGCGGCGGGCGTCGTTGTGGAGCAGATCATTCGCCCAACTGGGTTGATCGATCCTGAGGTGGAGATTCGACCTGTGCGCGGACAGATCGACGATTTGCTGGGAGAGATTCGCACGCGCGCACAGCGCAACGAACGCGTTCTCGTGACCACGCTCACCAAGCGCATGGCCGAGGATTTATCCGGCTACTACACCGAGGTGGGCGTGCGCTGCCGCTATATGCACTCGGAGATTGAGACGCTGGAGCGCGTGCGCTTGCTGCGCGATCTGCGCAAGGGCGAGTACGACGTGCTGATCGGCATCAACCTGCTGCGCGAAGGACTGGACCTGCCTGAAGTTTCATTGGTGGCGATTCTCGACGCAGACAAAGAGGGATTTTTGCGTTCGGCTGGATCGTTGATCCAGACCATTGGTCGCGCTGCGCGACACGTGGAGGGCCGCGCGATTTTATATGCGGATAAAATCACGGACTCCATGCGACGGGCATTGGATGAGACCAGCCGCCGCAGAGAGTTGCAGCGCGCCTACAACGAGGAGCACGGCATCACGCCTACATCGATCTTGCGCCCGGCGGACATGGCACTGGCGGGAATTTTGCAGGCGGAGTACGGCGACGTAATCGAAGAAACAGAATCCTTGCCAGAAGCGGCAACCATGGAAGAATTGCAGGCATATATCGCCACGTTGGAAAAACAAATGCGCGAAGCTGCGCAGAAATTTGAATTTGAAAAAGCCGCCAAGCTGCGGGACAAAATTCGAGAGCTACGCGATAAGGAGATGCTGCTGGGCAGTATCGACGGTGCGGGCAAGGAAGTGGAGACTGCATGAAGTTGAACGCATACTTGTTGCGCAGCACGCTGGTGGGCGCACTCGGTGGATTGCTCTTTGGCTTTGACACAGCGGTAATTGCCGGAACCACGCACGCGCTCACGTTGCAATATCACTTGAGCAGTTCGCAGCTTGGCATCACTGTGTCGAGCGCGCTGGTTGGCACGATTCTCGGCGCAGCGCTGGCCAGCGTTCCTGGTCAGCGCATCGGCAGACGCGACAGCCTGCGCATGCTCGCCGTGCTGTATGTGATCTCCGCTTTGGGTTGCTCGCTGGCATGGAGTTGGCCTGTGCTGCTGTTGTTTCGCTGCATTGGCGGCCTGGGCATTGGCGGCTCGTCCGTGTTGGGACCGATGTACATTGCCGAAATTGCGCCTGCGGCGTGGCGTGGACGATTGGTGGGCACCTTCCAGATCAACATTGTTGTGGGAATTTTGCTGGCGTATCTGTCGAATTTTTTGATTGCCATGCTGCATCTGGGCGCGACGGAGTGGCGCTGGCAATTGGGTGTGGCTGCACTGCCCGCACTCTTTTTTCTGCTGATGCTCTTCGGCGTGGGGCGCAGTCCACGCTGGCTGGCCTTGCAAGGGAGATTGGAGGAGGCCCAGGCTGCGCTCGTGCACTGTGGTGCGGACGATGCCAAAGCGGAGATGCGCGCGATTCTCGAATCCATCCACGCCGACAAGGCTGCGAGGACATCCGTACTCTTTCAAAAAAAATACTGGCTGCCGATTTTCCTCGCCGTCACTATTGGAATTTTTAATCAACTCTCCGGCATTAACGCCATTCTGTACTACTTGAATGATATTTTTGCGCACGCGGGCTTCAGCCGAATCTCCAGCGATGTGCAGGCTGTCTATATTGGCGTGGCCAATCTGCTGGCGACGCTGGCGGCCATGGCGTTCATTGACAAGCTCGGACGCAAGACGCTGCTGCTGCTCGGAGCCGCAGGCATGACGATTTGCTTAGCGCTGGTTGCGCTCATCTTTCAAACTGAGCACCACATGGGCAGTCTGCTGGCTCTGTTGATCTGCTACATCGTTGCCTTTGCCATCTCGCAGGGCGCGGTGGTGTGGGTGTACCTCGGCGAAGTCTTCCCCACCAGCGTGCGTGCGCAGGGGCAGAGTCTGGGCAGTTCTGCGAATTGGATCAGCAACGCAATCATCGCTGGAGTTTTTCCTCTCTTTGCGCTGCGCCATGCCGCCGCGCCATTTTATTTTTTTGCGGCGATGATGGCGCTGCAATTTTTCATCGTGCTGTTTGTGTATCCAGAGACCAAAGGTTTGACGCTGGAGCAGATGCAGCGCAAGCTCGGCATCGACTGAGGCTTACGGAATTTTGCGGGTGTTGATGCCGGTGTAGGGGAAGAATCCAGTGGGCGATTTTGCGCTGGGGTGTTGGCGGCGCAGCGTGTAGTGCAGCGAGATGCCGCCGATCTGCTGATTGTAGTTGGATGCGTTGTTGGCATTGGCGAATGCGCCCAGATACCAGTGACCCGCGATGAGCCACGCTACGTCCGCCTGCACGCCATAGTTCAAGCCCAAAGTGCTTTGGCCCGCATAAACTGGATTGTTTGCGGCCTGAAGCGCTGGATCCAGTGGATAGTGAAGTGCGCTGGCCTGATGAAAGTCCTGCACGCCGAGCGTGCCTTCGAGATCATAGTGCAATGTGCGTCCGTAATGCCCAGTCCATGTGAGCGGAAAATTTCCCAATAGAAAATACTCCGGACTGAAGTAGCCACCCTGACCATAAGTGAAGTAGAGTTCGTCGCGTTGATAAGCCATGCCGAAGAAATTTGTTGCTAACATCAGCGTGCCCGTATCGTTCTTGTACAAACGCCAGTAGGAGCCACCATCGCCGCGTTCCATGCGGTTGGATTGCACGTGCGTTCCGATCAGTTCTCCTGCGCTGGCGGTGAAATAAATGCCGCGACGTGCATTGCCGTGGCTCCAATCCATGCCGCCAAGATTCGAGACAACGCCGCCCCAGATTTTTCCAGCCACCTGCGCTGTGGCTGGAGTGCGATTGGGATCTGGATCGTTGTTGTGCATGCCAGCGTAGGAGAGTTCGGAATCTTGCACGCTGGCGCGTGTGAAGTTGAGTTGGAGTCGTGAGCCGGGAATGCGCACCGTCGCGCCGCCCAGTATGTTGTGCACGGGAAATGCCCACGGAGTGACTCCAGCGGTGATGTCGATGTTGCGCGTGGAGATTTGCAATTCTCCGCCCACGCCGCTGGCGCTTTGTGCCGGGAGTGGGGAGCCAGTGAGTGCAGTACCTATTGGCAAAAGATCCGTGCTGGACTGCGCACCATCTTGTACGAAAACCCAGCGCGCAATGCCAGTGAAACGAATCGTGCTGTTCCATTGCAGCGAAAGAGCGGTGGGAGCTTCCACGTCCTGCATTTGCTCCACCCCTTGCGTTCCACTGCGATGGTTGATGTAGGGTGTTGTTCCCAGCCAAGAACTCATACTGCCTTGCAACTGCTGCAATAGTGCTTCTGCTTGCTCGTGCATGGGAATGGGCGCAGAGGCAATGGCCGCTGCGCTGTGCCATTGTGCAGCGAACAGTTTATTTTGTGGAGCGGTTTGCAGCGCGTGGCCCAGTGCATCGAGTGCCTGTGGGGATGCGGAACGTTCCTCTGGCGGAAGCTGGCCTGCGCTGGTAGCTGTGGGTGCTTTGGCTACAGATGAATTTTCATGCGCAGGGTTGTTTCCATTCACGTCGCTCTGCGTGGGACGATCCACCTGATAGTCGCCGGACATGAGCGGCAGCGCGCGCTGCAAGTCGCGGATGGCCTGGCCCTCTTGATCGTGATCCTTTTCCCACTGCGCATCCAGCACGAGCAGCGCCGGATTCTGCGGATACCGCACACGCGCTTCGCGCATCCAACGTTTCGCCGTTCCCTCTTGCGCTGCGGCCATGGCCGCGCCGATGGCGGCGCGCGCATCCTCCGGTGTGGCCATGCGCAGATTTTTATTCGCGTACATACGCACAGTTTTTTGTGGCTGCCCGTTTTGGATGTATGCGCCAGCCAAGGTGCCGCGTATCCGGGCATTCTGCGGAAAGGCTGCGTGCGCAGACTCCATAATCTGTACTGCGAGTGGGTACAAGCCGAGCAGACGCGCACGATCGGTGCGTCGCAGGCTCCAATAAATCCAGATTTGTGCAAGCTGTTCCTGTTCTGCCAAGTTCAGGTCTTTTTCGTGGTCAAGCTGAAGCAGGCGCGGCAAAAGCTGTTCTCCATCCCGCGCTTTGTAGAGCAGCCAGCAGAGTGTGAGTTGCTGTTGTGCGCCAATGGTGCGATGGGTCTCGCGGTCGATAATCTCGGCGCGCAGCATGTGTTGGATGGCGTGCTGTGTGTTGCCGAGTGCGTCTTCGATCGCAGCCACGATCAACAAATACTTCGGGTCTTGTAGCAATCGTTCATGCAACG
>JAJZCX010000179.1 GCA_021851625.1 Acidobacteriota bacterium
TCGTGGGCGAGTTGTTGGCTGGATTGGCTCCGTTGCCAGAGGTGGAGACCGATCCCCACACAGCAGCCATCGCCGCTGCATCCACGCTGCCCAGCCCCGTGGCCTGATCGTAGCCGGAGCCAACATTGTATCCAGCCATAACGTAATTGCCTGGATTATTGGGGTCGGCTATGCAGGACGGTGTGCCTTGCTGGCAATCGACCGCATTGCTATTGTTGGCCTCACTGGGGCCCGGAACCACGTCATGAAAGGCCGCCGGATTGGTCTGCGCCAGCATGTACAACAGCGGGTTGGCATTACCCACACCGCCGCCCTGCGATGCGGTAATCGTGTATCCCGCCGCTTGATTCCATAGCGCAATCATGGCCGCCAACTGTGGCGCTACCACCGACGTGCCGCCATAGACGTATCCGCCGTTTCCGCTAGAATCCTCGTACGGATTGGCCCCGTTACAACTGGGTCCGGTAATGCTGCTGCCGCTGGTTTCTTCGGTACAGATTACATAACCATCGTGATTCGGGTCAGAGGCCAAAGAGACATCTGGCACATCACGCGCGCCGTCATTCGGCACGCCGGGGCCGGTCTGCCAAACAGGCTTGGCCGCCAAGTAACTGAAGCTGGACGGAAGCACAGGGGTTGCGGGAGAAGAGGCTGCAATCGAATAATTCGGGTTGGCATTGAAGATTTCGCTGATACCGCCTCCAGTGGCGCTTAGTTGTGTATTCGCCTGCGCCGCTGTCAGCGTCGGAGTGTCATTCCAAGCGCCCTCTGGAATATAGGAGAGAGCAGAGGTATTTGTCGATCCCGCCGACGTGGTCGTATTGGCCGCCTCGTTCCAATACCGAGCCGGTGCGCTCAAATCCCCTGTAAACGACGTGCCGCCCGCCCCCGTGTTATACGGACTGCTGGCGGGAAAGTCCACAGTCAATCCCAGCGTCGCTTGCAGTTCGTTCTGATTTTTCACCGAGCCGTCGCAGTCCGCCGAACCTGCATCGCCCGACGAGACAACGATGGTCTGCCCCTGCGCGTTGGCCTGCTGCTCCCATTGCAATACGGCGTCCACATCCGTCTGCAAGGTCTGCTGCTCGCAACTGCCATAGCTCATGCTCAGTACGGGAATCACATTTTTTTGGCTGTTGGCCAAATCCGTCTGAATCGCATATTGCAGCGAATCAAAGACGCCGCTATTATTGCCGTTGCCCACGGTAACGTAGATCAGGCTGGCATCCTTGGCGATGGCTCCGGCCCACTCCAAATCCAAGTCCGACTCCGCCAGATCGCCGTTGATCGCGCCCGCAGCCGCCTCGCCACTGATGCTCCCCGTGTTGGGAACGACTACTTGCGTCGGCAAATTGCCGCTATTCAACCCACTCAGAGAGCGAAAGGTCTGAATATCACTTTCATATTGCGTGATATCCGTCTGACCAATGATGCCAATGTATTGACCAGAGCCAGAGATGCCCGCGCTATAGAGCGGCGTCACATCATAAATCGTCTGCGCATCGCCGGGGGCAATATAGTTCGCCGCCCCGTTTATGCCTTGGATCGTGTACTCCGGGTGTGTAAGCGTGGTTCCAGCTTTGCGCTGCATGAAAATAGGCGATCGCTTCCAGTGTGGAACCGCCGTGCGAAACGTGCTCAAGTGCCGCACACCGATCACCATGCCCGCCAACGGCTGTGGCAGAGACAATTCCGTGCTGTTGGCCCAGTGCTGTTGCCCCTGCAAATTGTAGCGGTGCATCTCCGTATGAAAGGCCGCGTTCACCTGCGCCGCCGTGCCGCTGAAGTCGATGCGATCGTTGCTGGGCGGAATCGCATCGATCGAAAATCCCTGACTGCGCAGCCAAGCCGCTGTAGCCTGCAAATCGCTTGCGCTGACGCCAAAGCGCGCGGCAAACTGCGCCGGTTGCAGCCATTGATGAAAGAGCGGTGAACCCGACGTACGCTGCTGTTCCAGCAGACTTTCCAAATCTTTTTGCTGTGCCGCGGAGCGACTGAAGACCAGGGACATGCCCTGAATCGCAAACGCCCCATCCAGCGCGCCCTCATCGCTGGCGACGGCGGTCATCGGGTGCAGACTGCCGCGCACCCGCGCCACCTGGTCGGAGCGAATCGCGCCCACAATCCGGCTCTGCACCTGCGCTTGCACCCGCCCCACACCCGCGCAGGCTGTAAACCACATCCCCACACCGAGGATGCAACCATTCCAAAGCCATTGCCGCTGAAGTCTCATCGTTTTTTCACCACGGGAGCCAAGCTCCCCCGCTGCTTGCGCCTTCGGTATCGTTCGTCTGCCATTCGCCGCCGTGTGCAGACTCTTTCAGTGTAGACAGATCGGATGGAATTTTGTTGCGGCACAGGACGTATGGGAGGAAATATCCTCGGAATGGTTGCATCTGGGAATTGCTTCCCAAAACGGAAGCCTGCGCGCCGCCATTCCCGCCAATCAAACTGTGTATTTTCCTGCCTCAATCATGCGTCGGGCCACGCTGCGATGCAAAGCAATCGTGTCCGCAGGTTCATACTTCACCAACCGTCGCAAAATCGTCAACTGCGTGCGCAACGTATCGCCCTCGGCCACGGCAGCCAGCACGCGACGCGCGCTTCTTTCGATCGTCTCCATAGCCTGCGCGGAATAAATCCGGCTCATGGCCACTGCCGTTTGCGCAGAAACATTGGCCTCAGCACCACTGCCTGCGTCCAGCATTTTCTGCGCGCGCAACAAGCAGGACTCCATCGCGTAGACTTCAGCGATCATCTCCGCCAGCGCGGCCATGATCTCCTGCTGCTCGGCCAGGGCCTGCATATATTTTTGCGTGGCCGCACCCGCGGCAAAGAGCGTCAGCTTGCGCGCATTCGCCAGCATCCCATATTCACTGGCCAACTCGCCTTCGCGTTCCTCGCGCGCCACCGGCCCAGCCAGCACCTCATCCATCAGCTTTTTGATGGCAGGCATCAGCGCCAACTGTCCACTCATCGCGCGCTTCATCACCCAGCCGGTGATGATGAGCCGGTTGATCTCATTCGTGCCCTCAAAGATGCGGTTGATGCGCGCATCGCGATAGGCACGCTCCGCTGGATACTCCTCCACGTAGCCGTAGCCTGCGAAGATTTGTACGCCATGATCGACCACTCGGCCCAGCATCTCGGAACCCCAGACCTTCAGGATCGAACACTCGACCGCATACTCTTCGATGCGTTTTTGAATCTCCTGCGCTGCGTTGGACGCGTGCTTGTCCACATCGGCCAGCGCGGCGTCGATCATACCCACCGTGCGATAGGCCATGCTCTCCCCGGCATAAATGCCCACGGCACAATCGGCAATCTTCTCCTGAATCAGGCCAAAATCGCTAATCGATTTGCCGAAGGCCTTGCGCTCCTTGGCGTAGTGGATGCTGTTGGCCAGCGACGTGCGCGCGCCGCCCACGCAGGCTGCGCCTAGCTTGAAGCGGCCAATGTTCAAAATGTTGAAGGCGATGTGGTGGCCCTTGCCGATCTCGCCCAGCACATTCTCCACTGGAACTTTGCAGTCGGCCAAAATCAACGGACAGGTGGAGGAGCCGCGAATGCCCAGCTTGTGCTCCTCTGCGCCCACGGTCAGGCCCGGCGTGCCCCGCTCCACCAAAAACGCGGTGAATTTTTCCCCATCCACCTTGGCAAAGATTGTAAAAAGATCCGCAAAGCCGGCGTTGGTGATCCACATCTTTTCGCCGTTGAGTAAATAGTGTTTGCCATCTGGCGCGAGCGTGGCCCGCGCGCGAATGTTCATTGCGTCGGAGCCAGAGGTGGCCTCCGACAGCGCATAAGCACCAATCCACTCGCCCGTGGCCAGCTTGGGAAGATATTTTTGCTTTTGCTCCTGCGTGCCATACCAGACGATGGGCAGCGTGCCGATGCCCACATGCGCGCTGAAGGCGACAGAAAAACTGGCCGACTGCGCGATGTGATCAGCCACAATCGCCGAGGTCACCTTGTCCATCTCCAGGCCGCCAAACTCCTCCGGCACATCGACGCCCATCAACCCCAACTCGCCGGCCTTGCGCAACAGGCCCTTGGTCACGTCCAACTGCTTGGCCTCGATGGCATCGGCCTGCGGCAGCACTTCATTTTTGGCGAACTCGTATGCCGTCTGCGCGATCTGCCGCTGCTCTTCGCTGAAATCTTCCGGGGTAAACATCTCCGCCGGGCTGCGCTCTTCAATCAAAAAGCTGCTGCCACCAATTCGCTGCGTCGCTGTTTTTGTCTCTGCCGCCGTTGCCATGTACCCACCCCCTGAAGTTGAACGATCGCCGCTGCAAAAAAGAATTAC
>JAJZCX010000180.1 GCA_021851625.1 Acidobacteriota bacterium
ATGCGTGCCTTACTACCCAGTTCGCGGCCCACGCGCGGCAGCAATTGCATCAGCCCGAAGGCGTTGGCATAGGAGACCACGCTGGGGTTGAACTCCGACTCCTGCCGAATGAGCGAAGCCACCAGATACGGATCGAGGTCGTTGCGCTTGGCATTGCTCGTCAGCACAGGCCAGTACGGGCGCGGAAACAGCAGCAGCCAGTAGGCTCGCGGAATCTCTGCAATCGGCACGGCAAAGTAGGCGTGCACGCTCTGCTTCAATGTTTGCAGTGCGTGGAAATCCTCGCCCGCGTGGGAGTAAATCTGCGCCTCGGCTAGGGGCGACCACGCGCCGCTCTCCGGGCTGGCCTGAATCTCCGGCACAATGTACTGGTTCAGCGCGGCGTTGGCCAGCAGCCGTGCGCGCAACAGATGCACATCATCGCTCGGCACATCCGTGGTCAAATGCGGCAGCTTGGGTGCAGCGACGCTATCCAAAAACGGCAGCCGTGCTGGGGCAACGCCGGGCAGATTCTCCAGCCGCGCCTGCGCTAGGTGCGCATAGTAGTAATGATGAAAGTCCGCGACTAGCTTGGCGTAACAAGCGGCGGCGGCGGCGTTATTTTTCTCTGCATCCTCATAGAGGCGCCCGCGCCAATAGATGGCCGCAGCCACCTGCGGCTGATTCGGATAGCGCGCGATCTGTTCTTGGAACATGCGCGCAGCATCGGATTTTTTCCCCAGCCGGTAGGCGATCCACGCCGCGTGCCAATGGCTGGCCGCCGCATGTGTGCTGGCAGGGAACTGGCTGGCCAGCAGGCTGTAATTCTGCGCCGCAGTGGGAAGATCGTTGGCTACCAGCGCCATGTTGCCTGCGGAAAACAGCGCCCGTTCTGTCCAGCGGCTCTGCGGAAACCGTTGCTGCATCTGCGTCAGCAGGCTCTGCACCTGCTGCGGATCGGTGTGGTCGCGCGCCAACTCCAACATCAAATACAGGCGCAGCGCTCCAGCCTCATCATTGGTGTCGGAGAGTAGCGACAGTTGCGGCGCATCCACGTGATGCTCTTGCCGGAATTCGTAGTAGGCCGCCTTGGCCAAATATAAATTCACTTTGGGAGAGCCAGCCATCGCCGGGCTGTTGGCCAGCGCGTTGTACTGCGCCGACGCGGCGGAGTACTGTCCCGCCTGCGCCAATCCCTCCGCGTTGAGCGCGCGCTGCTCCACGCTGAAGGGATGGCTCAACTCCATCGCGTGCAGTTGCGCGGCAATCTGCGTCGCCTCAGGGCTGGCGGCGTAATCGGAATAGATGCGTCCATATAAACGCAGCGCTACGTCTGCGCGGCCAGCCATCTGTTGCGCCTGCGCTTCTGTGAATAGATACGTGGCAGAGTTCCGCTCCCGCCCCTGCATCGCCGCCAGTTGTTGCAGCGCGCTCTGCGGATCGCCATCGGCCACGTAGACCTGCGCCAGCAGCAGCGCTGCCTTGCCAGTCAAAATGCTCTCTGGATGCCGCGCGCCAAAATTCGTCAGCAGATTTTCGGCCTCTGCGTAGAGTTGCTGCGCCAAGTCGGCCTGGGCCTGCAAGTAGTCGGTGTAGTCCGTCAAAACATTCCCAGCCTTGCGCGCCAGCTTCAATGCGCTGGTTGCATCGGCATAGCGTTGGTCGGCCAGATAGGCGTTGCCCAGCGCCAAATACGCGGCCTCTGCCGCATCGCCGCTATGTGCGTGGGCATATTGCGTTACGCCCGCGTAGGCCTCTGGCGTGTGCAGTGTGTGCAACTGCTGCGCCATGGGCCGCAATGGCGCGCTGGCCACAAATGCCTGCCGCATCCTGCGCACGCGCACCGGATCTTTGCGGCGGGCAGCCACCTTGGCCCGCGCGGTCTTGTCCGCAGCAGGCGCGTGCTTCTGCGTCGCCGACGTTGCATGGGCCATGCCAGCAAGGCTGCAAGAAATGAGTCCAAAAAATGCAATCTGCGCGGGGTGGAACAGAGAGCGCCCGCGCCATGATAAATTCCCCATGTCTTGACTCTAGTGCGGCGGCTTGAAATGTCAATTCTGGGTCGTGGGTCGGTTGGAAGGATGTTGGATCACTCTCTCCATCCTTACCCAAAGACTTGGAGTCCTTCTGAGCGCAGCGAAGAATCCAGAGAATCTACGCTGCATTGACCCGGCCATCACCCTCTGGATGCTGCATTGCGCTTCGCATGTGCGGACTTCGCTCAGGATGACAAGGTATTTTCGGTGCGGAGTCTTCACCCAGAAGGATAGTGTGTTT
This sequence comes from Acidobacteriota bacterium, assembly GCA_021851625.1. GTDB lineage: Bacteria > Acidobacteriota > Terriglobia > Terriglobales > Acidobacteriaceae > JAJZCX01. The sequence continues at coordinate 2,257 of JAJZCX010000180.1, forward strand.
GTCGCGATGTGGAAATTTTCACACCCACGACGAGTCATTCTGAGCGCAGCGAAGAATCCAGAGAATCTACGCTGCATTGACCCGGCCATCACCCTCTGGATTCTTCATTGCGCTTCGCTCCATTCAGAATGACTCTTTCTTGTTTTTCAAATTGCCCCATAACCCAAATTCTGCCCGCCTTTGCGCCTTCGCGCCGCAGCGCTTACCATAATAGCTAGATGGCTGGGAGATGGCCGCAGTGCTGGCTTCTCTGCAGGACGCTGGATTTTTTTGATTTCTGCATCCTGCGCCGCGCGCCGAACATCTCTGTAGAGTAGGAACCAGCCGACACGCATGGAAACGCTCGTGGCTCCAAACGCGGATGATTTACACCCGGACGTTGCTCTGGTTGAGCGCGTTCGCAGCGGAGACCTGTCCGCATTCGAGCAGTTGATGAAACAGTATGATCGGCAAATCTTTCGTATCGCGCAGCATATTACGCAGAGCCGCGAAGATGCGGAAGATGTCGTGCAGGACACGTTTTTGAAGGCATACACCAAGCTCGATCAGTTTCAGGGCAACTCCAAGTTTTACACCTGGCTGGTGCGCATCGCCGTCAATGAATCCTTGATGCGCCTGCGCAAGCGCCGCAATCATCCGACCGTCTCGATGGATGAAGACATCCAAACCGAGGAGGGTTCCGTGCCGCGCGACTTCGCCGATTGGGCACCCAACCCGGAACAACTGTACCGGCAGACGGAGTTGGCGGAGATTTTGCGCAACAATGTGGAGAAGCTCTCGCCCGGATTTCGGGCCGTGTTTGCGCTGCGCGATGTGGACGGCCTCTCCACCGAGGAGACCGCCGAGGCCTTGGGGTTGAGCATTCCTGCGGTGAAAAGCCGACTGTTGCGCGCGCGCCTGCAATTGCGCGAGCGCCTCAGCCGCTACTTCCGTCTTCCCAGTGGAGAACAGGCATGAACTGCAGAGAATTTCTAGAGCGTCTTGAGGACTACATCGACCCGCAGACCGCAACTGAACTGCGCGCAGAACTGGACACGCACGCCTTCGGTTGCAGCCATTGCCAAGTCACGTTTAACACCACGCGCAAGACGGTGGAGATCTACCGCAACAATGAACTCTACGAGCTGCCGCAGAACCTGCGGGAAAAAATCCAGGAAGCCGTCATGAAGAAGTGCTCCAAAATGCGCGAAGCCAACAAGGATTGCTCCGGCAGCACCAGCGAATAATTTTCCCGCTTAAAAAATCCGCCGCACGACTCCCCTACAATACAAGCAGACTATGATTCCCACACTGCAATGGACGGACGCTGGCGTCCGCTTTCTCGACCAAACCAAGCTGCCGCTGGAAGAAACCTACGTGCTCGCCGAAGACTACCGCGCGGTCGCTGAAGTCATTCGCACCATGATCGTGCGCGGCGCGCCAGCGATTGGCGTCAGTGGTGCCATGGGCGTTGCGCTGGGCTTGCTGCGCTCGCAGGCCCAGGACGTGGAGCAGCTTCACCACGAGATGCATCTGATCTGCGAGACGCTGGCCGCCACGCGGCCCACCGCCGTCAATCTCTTTTGGGGTATAGAGCGCATTCGCCACACCATGCGCACGCTGGCCACACAGCCTGGCGCAACCGTTGCGCGCCTGCAACAGGCTGCCGTGGCCGAGGCGCTGCGCATGTATGACGAAGACATCGCCGCCTGCCGCGCCATGGGCGCGCATGGAGCGGCTCTTTTGCCGCGCTCTGGCACCGTGCTCACGCACTGCAACGCGGGCGCGTTGGCTACCTGCGGCTACGGCACCGCGCTCGGCGTCATCCGCGCCGCTGTCGAACGCGGCCACCAGTTGCATGTCTTCGCAGATGAAACCCGGCCCTATCTGCAGGGCGCGCGCCTCACCGCGTGGGAACTCTTGCATGACAACATTCCCACTACTGTGCTCTGCGACAACATGGCCGCCAGTCAGATGCGCGCCGGAAAGATTCAGGCCGTCATCGTGGGCGCGGATCGCATCGCCGCCAACGGCGATGTGGCCAACAAGATCGGCACCTATGGCGTGGCC
>JAJZCX010000181.1 GCA_021851625.1 Acidobacteriota bacterium
CCATGACCAGCTTCTTTTTATCTTCGGCTCCGATACGAATCGCCATGATTTAGAGCCTCCCCTGCGCGCTGGGCTTGTGCGTATCGTGTTTGTGTTTGCTGTGCTTGGGCTGTGCGGCGTTCCCATCGGCGTCGGTTGCGGCTGCCGCAGCGCCCAAACGCATCCATGTGGAAACGCGAATGCGCAGGTTCACCATACCGCTCTGCTGGCCGCTGAGGGCGATGGTGTCAATGACAAAGAAGAGCTTGTCGCGCTCAATATCGTTGATGAAGTAAGCGACGGCGGTGTAGTCGCCGCTGAGGCTGCCATCCATGCGGACTTCGGCCAAATCAAATTGCGGCTTGCCCTGCGCATATTGCACACGCGAGAGCAGCACTTTGTCTTTGGTAGCCAGCGCGCCCAATTCCCCAGCAATGGTGGAGTAGTTGTCTGGGAAACGCCGTGCGTAAAAATGGGATTGATCCTTGCGCGCTTGCAAGATTTTTTTATCCAAGCCGCGCAGAGGACGGGTTTTGAGCAGCATGGCCTGATACGCCGCCTGATGCTGCGCGAGTTGGGCAGCATCGCCTGCGCGCACGCGCTGCCAGGCCAGAACCACGCGCGTCAGCACCACCAGATTTAGCACACACAAAAGCCCCACTGCGGCTAAATGCACATGCAACGGAGAGATGCGCAGCGAGGATGCTCCGAATGTACTGGAAAGTTTGAGCTTCATCGCTGCCCCTGCATCTGCATTCTCTGCATGTTGAGTTGTCGTGGATTCGGTGGCCCGTTCCACGATGGACGCGCGATACCGTTCATTGGCGACTGGGCAGCATTGCCACGCTGTGGCTGTTGCATGCCCGACTGCTGCTGCATGGGGGGTTGTGTGGCTGAAGCCGAATTTTGCGTGGCCGATACATCCGCAGCAGAGAAATCCTTTTGGTCGGCGCTGGTGTCCGCTTTGGGCAACTCATCCATACCCGCAGCGTTGTACTCGGCGAGAATGTCAAAGTTCACATCGGTTGCTGTGGAGGGTTGCGGCATCGCACCCGGCCTGCTGTTGCCGGTGCTGGCCTGCGCGGCGGATTCCCCAGCCAAACGCGGATGCAAAAAGTGTTTGGATGTCTCTAAATTCCTGACCAACTCGACGGCCTTGTCGCGCGCGCCGGTCACTTGCAAACGCAGCAGCACCGTTCCATCCTTGGACATCTGCGGCTGCATGCTGAGCACCTGTAGGCCGCCGGGAAGCACGTTTTCCAAATCCATCAGCGCTGCTGTCCACGAAAAAGATTTTTGCGCGAAGAGATTATTCAAGAAGGACGACTCGGACTGCACGGCAGCGTTTTGCGGCTCGCGCATGGTGGCCTGATCCTGCTGCCACTCTTGTTCGAGTGCTTTGGTGCGCTGTTGCCAGCCGCTCACGGCGGCGTCGGCGATTTCGGCCTTGTGCTCCAAATGTTTGTGCGCCAACCACAAGCCGAACAGCGCCAGCAGCAGCGCGCCAGCCAACAAGCGCAAGCGCGCCAGCAGCGGACCGAGTTCCACAAAAGGCCGTGAGGCCAGATTGATTGCGACTCGCATCAGCCGTGCAGCGCCCCCACCACGCCTGCAAATCGACAGGCAGGCACGCCATTCGGCACGGCCTCCGCCAAAAAGTGTTCGGTGTACACCAAACTGCGCAGCGGAATCTGCCAATCGCAAACAGCGTTGAGTTGGGCATACAACGACTCCGGCGTCTCCCTGCCAGCGACCAACACATGATCCGGTGTGCGACCGAGCGCATCTTCATAGAAGGCCGCAGCCATCAAAATCGCCTGCACGCAATCATCCTCTTGCGTGGCAGGAGCTGCCGCTTGCGGAGCGAATTCATCTGTCGGCGCGGTATCGGTCGCAAATGTGTGCTCCGTGGTGCGATAGAGCAGCAAATCATTGCCGCGGCTGATGGTGGTCGTCACGGATTGCTGACTGGTGTGCACCAACAGGTGCGCTTCCTCCTCTGGCACAGCAGCCAGAGCGGCCAACGTGGCGGGCAAAATTGATCCCGGCTCAAATCCGGCTGCGCGCACGAGCGATTCCAATTCTTCGCGCAACTCCGCTTGCGCCGCGGTGACGAGCACGCGCACGGTTTCGTCGTCTTGCGTTTTGCCAGAGTGCAGCACTTGATAGGAAACGGCGGCAGTGTCGGCGTCAAAGGGCAGCATCTTGCGCAGGCGAAAGCGAACGAGCGGCAGCGCCTCGCTGGCCTTGTTGGGCAGCGCTTCAAAATCCAGCACCAGCACGCGCACACAAATGTCAGGCACAACCAGCGTGACTTGCTTCGAACGATTTTTACCCGCGACCAGCTTCAAGGCTTGAAGTTCTTGGAGTTCCTCCACCAATGCTTTTCCAGGAAAAATGGGGGCCTTCAGCGCGGGAGTGATGGCACCGACGGGCAAGGGATGGCAGAGCGCTGCCTGCAAAGGCACACCGGGCGAAGCTGAATGTGCCGCGTAGACTGCCTCGCTGGTGAGCGCGCAGGCCAAGCGGGGCCGGGCTGTTTGCAATGCTGATGGAATCAACCGCATCGTTGGTGGGTCTTTCGGCGCGCTTTTCACGCGTCTGCTCTAGCTTACCGCGTTGCTTCGATAAAGGTCACTTTATTGATTTCGCGCAAGGTGGTCAGGCCGCCCCGTACGCGTTGCAAGGCCGACTCGCGCAGGAAGCTCATGCCCTGGTCGCGCGCCATCTTGCGAATCTCGGAACTGGGCTTACGCTCCAAAATCATCTCGCGGATAACGTCGTTGAGTTCGAGCAATTCATGAATGGCCGTGCGCCCGCGATAGCCGGTGCCGCCGCATTCGATGCAGCCAACGCCTTCGTAAAATTTGCAATCGGCCCACACTTTGGGATCCATGCCAGAGGCGTGCATCTCTTCCAAACTATGCGTGACTTCGCGCTTACAGTGTTCGCAGATGGTGCGCACCAAGCGCTGGGCCAGGATGCAGTTGAGCGCGGAGACGAAGTTGTAAGCCTCGACGCCCATGTTCAAGAAGCGGCCAATCACATCCACCACATTGTTGGCGTGGACGGTGGTGAAGACCAAGTGGCCGGTGAGCGCGGAGTTGATGGCGATCTGCGCCGTTTCTTGATCGCGGATTTCGCCGACAAGAATCTTGTCCGGATCGTGGCGCAAAATGGAACGCAGGCCGCGCGCAAAGGTCAGACCTTTTTTCTCGTTGACGGGAATCTGTGTGATGCCGCGAATCTGATACTCCACCGGATCTTCAATGGTGATGATCTTGTCCTCATCGCTTTTGATCTCATTGAGAGCGGCGTAGAGCGTGGTGGTTTTGCCGGAGCCGGTGGGGCCGGTGACGAGCACCATGCCGTATGGCTCGCGGATGTAGGAGCGGAAGCGGCGCAGGTCTTCTTCTGCAAAGCCGACAACCTCCAGCGTGAGCTTGGTGAATTTTTCGCTCATCGACTCTTTGTCCAGCACGCGGAGCACAGCATTTTCGCCATGCACGGTGGGCATGATGGAGACGCGGAAGTCGATCAGACGGCCCTTGTAGCGCACGCGAAAGCGACCGTCCTGGGGCACGCGGCGCTCGGCAATGTCGAGTTCACTCATGACCTTGATGCGCGACAGAATCGTCTGGTGGTGTTCGCGCGCGATGGGGGCCATCGCCGGTTGCAGCACGCCGTCAATGCGGTACTTCACATGCAGACTGTCATCGTAGGTCTCGATGTGAATATCACTGGCGCGGCGCTCCAGCGCAGTGAAGATGGTGGTGTCCACCAAGCGAATGATGGGGCTGATGTCCTCTTCCGAGGTGAGCTTTTCAATGGAGATGCTCTCGTCGGCATTCTCCACGGCGGAGATGACATCAAAGGTGAGGCCCTCGCTGGCCTCGTCGAGCACGCGCTGCGACTGCTCTGTTTTCTTGAGCAGGTCGGTGATCTGGCTCAACGTGGCCACGCGGACGCTGAGGCGCTGACCGAGCAGGCCAGAGATTTCGTCGAGCACCATCAGGCGGCTGGGGTCGCTGACGGCAATGACCAGTCGGTCGGCCTGCTGCTCCAGCGGCACAAAGTTGTAGCGGAACATGATGTCCACCGGCACGGTGCGCAGCAGGTCATGCTGAATGCGGAAGTTGCGCAGATCGACATATTCGGAGCGATAGCGCTGCGCAAGCATCTTGGCTTGGCTCACTTCATCCGTGGCACCGTTTTTGCTAACGGGCATTACGACCGGATCGGCCATGGTGTTTCTCCCTTACTTGCAAGACAACCGCAGATTCCTCGACTTCGCTGCGCTCCGCTCGGAATGACAAATC
>JAJZCX010000182.1 GCA_021851625.1 Acidobacteriota bacterium
GGGCCTCTCTGGCTCCGGCAAATCCTCGCTGGCCTTTGACACCATCTACGCCGAGGGCCAGCGCCGCTACGTGGAGACGCTCTCTGCCTACGCGCGGCAGTTTCTCGATCAGATGGAGCGGCCCGACGTGGACTCCATCGAGGGCCTTAGCCCGGCGATTTCCATTGAACAGCGCACTACCAGTCGCAGCCCGCGTTCGACGGTCGGCACCGTCACGGAAATTTACGACTACCTACGCCTTCTTTACGCCTCCGTGGGCACGCCGCACTGCCCAAACTGCGGCCAACCCATCGCGCGTCAAAGCCCGGAGCAGATCCTGGCGCAAATCCTCGAACAGGGTTGGGAGCAAGGCGTGGGCCAGCGCGTCACCGTTTACGCGCCCATTGTCCGCGGGCGCAAGGGTGAGTTCCGCGATGAATTGGGCAAGCTCGACCAGCAAGGATTTCGTGCGCGCGTCAACGGCAGCGTCCGCGACTTGGCCGAACCCGTTCCACTCGACAGACGGAAAAATCACACGATTGAGGCCATTCTCGACCGGCTCATCATGAAGCCCGGCGTGGAGAAGCGCTTGGAATCTGCCGTAGCGCGCGCGCTCCAGATGACGGGCGGCCTCGTGCTCGTCGGCATCACCAACGCCAGCACGGGCGCTACGCGGGAGCATCTATACTCTTCGCTCTTGGCCTGCATCGATTGCGGCACCAGCGTGCCCAAGCTGGAGCCGCGCAGCTTCTCCTTCAACAGCGCCTTTGGTGCTTGCCCCCACTGCAACGGTCTCGGCGGACTCTATGACTTCGACCCAGCCAAGGTGATTGTCGATTGGACCAAGCCGCTGCTCGATGGTGGCCTGGGGCCGGGCAGCAGCACGGAAGCCCTGGTGCGGATGCTGCGCAGAATCGCCGAGCAGGAAAAGATCGACCTGAAGAAGCCCTTCGAAAAACTGACCGAGCGCCAGCAACAGATTTTGCTCAACGGCCCGGAGCCGGGCACTGCACGGCGGGGCCTATTCACAGGCATTCTGGGCTGGCTGCGCGACGCGCTGGAGGAGACCGCATCCGACGGCCAGAAACAGCGCCTGCTCGAATACATGTCCGCATCCGAGTGCCCGGAGTGCCACGGCCAGCGCCTGCGCCCAGAGTCGCTGAGCGTACGTGTCGGCGGATTCTCCATTGCGGAGTTTGTCGCGCTGCCGCTCACCAAGGCGCTTACCGCTGCGCGCGGCCTCACCTTCACTGAACGCGAGCGCAAGATCGCCGGACGCTTGCAGAGCGAGATCGCCGAGCGACTGGAATTTTTGAACGCCGTGGGTCTCGGCTATCTCACACTCAGCCGTAGCTCGGCTACGCTCTCCGGCGGTGAGGCGCAGCGCATTCGCCTGGCCACCCAGATCGGCTCACGCCTGCGCGGCGTGCTCTACGTGCTCGACGAACCCTCCATCGGTCTGCACCAGCGCGACAACGACCGTCTGATCGCCGCGCTGCTTTCCCTGCGCGATTTGGGCAACACCGTCCTCGTCGTGGAGCATGATGAGGACACCATTCGCCGCGCGGACTATGTGCTCGACCTTGGCCCCGGCGCTGGCCGCTTGGGCGGAGCGCTCATCGCCAGTGGCACGCCTGATGCCATCGAAAAAACTCCCGGCTCCCTCACCGGACAATATCTGGCTGGCAAGTTGGAGACGGTTCCCCGCTCCACGCCGCGTCCAACCGGCAAGCAGTGGATCACCGTGCAGGGCGCGCGCGGACACAATCTGCACAACGTCACTGCGCGCTTTCCGCTCGGCGTGATGACGGCCGTGACCGGCGTCTCTGGCTCCGGCAAAAGCACGCTGGTCAACAACACGCTCTATCGCGCGCTGGCGCAGGCGCTCTATCGTTCGCGAGAAGCGCCACTGGCGCACACGCGCGTGGATGGACTGCAACAGATCGACAAGGCCGTGCAGATCGATCAATCCCCCATTGGCCGCACGCCACGTTCGAACCCGGCCACCTACACCGGCGTCTTCACCGCCATCCGCGACCTCTTCGCCATGCTGCCGGAGTCGCGCGAGCGCGGTTACAAAGCCGGGCGCTTCTCCTTCAACCTAGCCGGTGGCCGCTGCGAGGCCTGCCAAGGCGATGGCCAGCGCAAAATTGAGATGAACTTTTTGCCCGATGTCTACGTGCAGTGCGAGGTCTGCAAGGGCCGCCGCTACAATCAGGAGACGCTCGCCGTGCGCTTTCAGGGCTACTCCATCGCCGACATTCTTGACCTGCCCATCGCTGACGCACTGCCCGTGCTCGGCAACATTCCAGCCATCCGGCAAAAACTGGAGACACTCAACGATGTTGGTCTCGGCTACGTGCACCTAGGCCAGTCGGCTACAACGCTCTCTGGAGGCGAAGCACAGCGCATGAAGCTGGCCAAGGAACTCTCCAAGCGTCAGACGGGCCGCACGCTCTACTTGCTCGACGAACCCACTACCGGCCTGCACTTTGACGATGTGCGCAAGCTGCTCGAAGTTCTGCACCGGCTCGCCGACCACGGCAACACGGTCATCATCATCGAGCACAATCTCGACGTGATTCGCAGTGCCGACTGGATCGTTGATCTAGGCCCGGAGAGCGGCGAGGACGGCGGCAAAATCGTTGCTGAAGGCACGCCGCAAACCATCGCCGCCCACGCTGGCTCGCACACAGGCCGCTTGCTGGCGCGATATTTTTCCGGCAGCACAAACAAAACGCCCGCACAGACGCCCGCGCCCAATCATTCCGCGATACACTCGGCTCCAAGCACTGTTAGCCGCGCAGCCAGAAAAAAATCCACGCGCAAGGAGATCGCATGACGCTGGAGCCGGAGATTCTTCCGCCGCTGCCGCCGGAGCAAGACCCGCTGCGCGCGCCCGTGCCTGCGCGTGCTGACGGCCCTGGCTTTCTCGATGCGGTCGCCTTCTTCGCCATTGCTGCCGTGCTCGTCCTTGGCATCCAGGGCGGGGCCGTTGCGCTCGCCTTGCATGAACACTGGTTCGGCGCGCTTTCGCTGGAAAAAATCGCCGTCGAGCCGCGCTTCTCCATTCCGGTGATGGCGCTTGCCTACGGCAGCATCGTGCTGGTCGCATCCGCACTATTTTCGCGTGCATGGAATCGCCCCTTTGCGCAGGGTGTTTTTTGGAATTTTTCCATCGCACGCAGACGGGCGGGCCGCTTGATGCTCACGGGCATTCTGCTCGCCATTTGCATTCAACTGCTTTCCAACTACCTGCCCGTGCCCAAGGAATTGCCCGTCGATTCCTTCTTTCGCAAGCCACTCGACGCATGGATGGTCGCCCTCTTCGGCACGCTCATCGCGCCTGCATTTGAGGAACTGGCCTTTCGCGGTTTTCTCTATCCTGCGTTGCGCCGCTGGGCGGGCGTGCTTCCGGCAGCCGTGCTCACCAGCATTCCTTTTGCGCTGCTGCACGCACAACAATTGGCGCACGCCACCGCACCGCTGGCCATGGTCTTTCTCGTCAGCCTTGTGCTCACCGCTGTTCGTCAGCGCAGCGGCTCGGTCGCTGCCTCGGCTCTGGTGCACGCAACGTACAACCTGTCCATATTTGTTGCTGTCTTCTCCGCCAGCGGCGGCTTTACCCATTTGGAACGCCTGAAAAATTGAAGCGATAGAATTCGGCCCCCCACTCTCACCGCGTTTTTTGCTGTTCGAGTGGGTTGTCGCTACAATTTGCATACAACCATGGCCGAACTTCGCACTTCACTCCTCAACTTGATCGCGCAGCACTCCTTCCGCTTGGGAGACTTTGTGCTCTCCTCCGGCGCGCGCAGCGACTACTACATCGACTGCCGCACCACCACGCTGCACGCCGATGGCGGACGCCTCGCTGGCCTGCTGCTCTATGACCTGATGCGCGCGCACAATTTGCAGCCTGCCGCCATCGGCGGACTCACGATGGGCGCGGACCCCTTGGTCTCCAACATCGCCTCTGCCAGCGCATGGCAGCACGCGCAAGAACCCACTACGCCGCTCGTGCACGGCTTTCTCGTGCGCAAGGCGGAAAAATCCCACGGCACCGGACGCCGCATCGAAGGCTTTTGCCAGCCCGGCGCGCGCGTGGTCATTGTCGATGATGTTTGCACCACTGGAGCCTCCACCGTCAACGCCATCGGCGCCGCACGCGATGCAGGCATGAACGTTGTCGGCGTCCTTTGCCTGGTCGATCGCCAAGAGCAGAATGGCCGCGCAGTGGTGGAAGCCGCGGCCAACGGATCTCCTTTCCTTGCACTCTTCACCGCTGCGGATGTGCGCGCGGCGCACCTA
>JAJZCX010000183.1 GCA_021851625.1 Acidobacteriota bacterium
CAACCGCTCCAGATCCGCCAAGGGGAGGTTCTTGATGTCACGCGGAGATTGGATTGTGTCGAGAATTTGGCTCATCTGCTGGCTGCGTGCCTGCCGTCGCGGGCGGGCGCGCTTTGACTCCTAAAAAGATACCGCGCAGCCTTGTTTCCTGCCCCAACCGGGCTGCGTCCGCGCTGGGGAACACTCGCCCTAGTATACCGGAAACGGTGTGCGGCTTTGAACGGGGGTGGTGCCTGCATAACGGCCAAGAAACCGCAGATTCCCCGGCTTCGCTCGAAATGACAAAGCATTTGTGGCGCGGGTACCATAGCGCCAAGGATGCACTCTGGCTCCCACAGGATGGCGGTTGATGTTGCAGAAAAAAATATCATTTTGGAATGGAATCCCTTGGGCGGTCGTACTGGTCGGCTGCGGTACTGCCGTGGCGCAGACAAGCGGTGCGGCCGCTACAACGCAAAAACTTCCCTTGGATGTTTTGCCAGGCGTGCAGGAGAGCATGTCTACGCCCAATCTGCTGACGACTCCCACGCTGACGCCGGGAGAAGCGTTTCTGTTTGGACTGGAAAAGAAGTTTGCCGCAGCCGTGGCTGAGGGCGGCGGCGCAGCCTTTGCCTCTTTCTTTGACAAGGAAGGCGTGACGCTGGGCAATCGCGCTGCGGCAGCCATTGGGCAGACAGCCATTGCCGCACAGGCGCGCTGGTCGCCACAGGATTACCAACTGACGTGGACGCCGGAGGGCGGCCAGCTCGCTCCGTCCGGCGATATGGGCTACACGTGGGGGCATTACGAGGGGCACGCGAAAAATCTGCCACCGACGCAGGGCCGGTACATGACCGTGTGGAAGAAGGAGTCGGATGGGACTTGGAAGGTGATGCTGGAGACCAGCAACGAGGATGCTCCCACGGCCTGCACGTGCAGCGTGGATGAAAAGCAGAAATAAAAAACCCTGCCCGGCACGGAACCGTCGCACGGAGTTTTACACAACTCTGGCGAGCGCCAGTTCCATTTTGGAACGCGCATAGTCTTGATTCAAAAAAAACAATGGATCCATCGTTACTTTTGTACTGGGTGACGGTAACCTAATTTTGCACATGCATTTTGATGCCTGCCGAAGCTGACTGGCTCGCAGCCGCTCCCCCCGTGGCTTGCGAAGCACACAGGCAGCCGTTGCAGTTTGTCAGCAAAAAATCCAACAAATTTTTTCATTCGGTTGGGGGGAAATGAACACCAACAACTCGCCGCACTTTGATTGCATCGACAACCGCCACAGCGGCTGTTCCAGCAAAAACCTTGCATGGCTGTACGCGATTCTGGCCTTGATGATTCTCTGCACTCCTTGCATCACCGGATGCAGCGGCACTGGCACTGCACCATCGCCCGCGCCCGCGCCATCGCCTTCTCCGACACCCACCCCAACCAGCCCATCGCCCATGGCGGGCCGCGTGATGGGAGGCTTGACGCCGATCAGCGGCGCGGCGGTGAACGTCTACGCAGCGGGCACGGCCTATGGTAGTGGCGCAATTTTGCTGGCGACGGGCAAAACAGATGCGAATGGAGAATTTTCCGTCAGCTTTGCTTGCTCTCCGTTGAATCAGTACGTCTATATGACATCTACCGGAGGCAACGCCAGCGCAGGCACGAATGCGGCGATCGGACTGATGCTAGTGGCGGGGGATTGCACTGCATCCAACTTTCCGGCCAGCGTGGTCATCAACGAGTTGACGACAGTGGCGGCGATCTGGCCGACGGCGCAGTTCAACAACGCCAGCGGCACAACGTATGCGGCAACGCTGGGCGGGCCAGCCACAGGATTGAATGCGGCGCTGGCCACGGCTGCGTACTTGATCGATCCGTCGACAGGACAAGCGCCGAACACACCCCCGGCGACATTGGCGGGCACCGGCGCAATTCCATTGGCCAAGATCAACACGCTGGCTGATATTCTGGCCAATTGCGTGCAGTCGAAGGGCGCCACCTCCACCCCATGCAAGAGCTTGTTTACCAGCGCCAACCTGCCAAACAAGCCGACCAACACGCTGGAGGCGGCGTTGAACATGGCGCTGAATCCGACGAATGGAACGGCTGCGCTCTACGCGCTGGCAACGGGCGGGCCGTTTTCCGGCTTGACTGCCGCGCCAGCTTCCTGGGCGTTGGCGCTGACCTGGAGCGGCGGCGGATTAGCCAATCCCTATGGCGTGGCCGTGGATGCCGCCGGCAACGTATGGACGACGAACGCTGGCGTGCCTGCCACGACTCCCGGCACGACTGTCTCTGCACTGTCGCCGGCAACAGCCACGTGGCTCTCTGGCGCAAGCGGCTATGGCACTGCGGATTTGAGCGGACCGGAAGGCATCGCCATCAGCCCTTCAGGGTCGGTTTGGATCTCCAACACCTGCCCGGGTTGCGCAACAGCACCCACGAATCTCATCACCGAGCTTTCATCAAAGGGGACGTTGACGAAGAATTTTTCGACCAACCTGAGTGAGCCGCTGGGCCTTGCCATCAATGCCAGCGGAGATGTGTGGGTGGCGAACTCCGCGCTGACGGGCAGCAATAATTATGTGGTTGCGGAAAACGCGAAAGGCACAGCTACGGCCTTTACCACGCTGACGAATACAGGGCTGGATGCGCCATCGGGCATCGCTATCGACAACAGCGGCAACCTTTGGCTGACCAATGCGGGCGGCACAGCAGTGACCGAGTATTTGCAGTCGGCCAGCCAGTTCACCAACTACTCTGCTGGAAGCGCTCCACTGGGCATTGCGCCGGATCCGTATGGCGACCTGTGGGCCGTCAACGGTGGATCGCTGAGCGAGTACAACGCCAGCGGCTTTGTCATCACGCCCAGCAGCATTACCGCTGCGAACTTTGGCGGCCCCAAGTGGCTGGCCATCGACAGCGCTGGCAACCTGTGGGTGACCAACAACACGGGCAACAGCGTCACAGAAGTGGTGCGCAGCGGCACCGGCTCAACGTATACAGCACTGCCACCGTTGACCAACACCGCTGCACCGATGAGTGGGCCGATGGGCATCGCCGTGGATATGTCTGGCAACGTGTGGATCGCCAACAATGGCGCAGCCACCGGAACACTGACGGAGATGCTGGGCGCGGCTTCGCCAGTACAAACCCCTGTGATTGGCGTGCCGGGCAAACCGACGGTGTTGAGCGGGGGCGGACAAAACTAGACAGGTTGCGTGCATGCAGCTTTGACCCGGCGGCAGCGCTCCAGCGCAGACTGGCTGGAAGTTGCCGCCTTTTTTGTGCCTGCGCGCTGCCTGCACAAGCGATGGTACCCTGAAGCAGACGCATGTTTGGCTCTGACTTGCACATTCGATCCACGCACAACCGGCGCATGGTGAAGGCAGCGGCCTGCGCGGTGTTGGCGCTGTCCGTGCCGTTGCACGCAGCCGCCACGAGTAAGACGACCGAAGCCGCTCCGCCGCTGTTGCCGCAGACATTTTCTGGCTGGCAGGTCGCCGGCGCGATGAGCAGCAGCAACGATCCGGCCACAGCCGATGCCGGAAACGCCGCCGTACTGAAAGAGTGCGACTTTACCCGCTTTGCCTCCGCCAATTACAAGCGCGATGACGGAACGCTGCAACTGCGCGCGATGGAGTTTGACGATGCCAGCGGGGCGATGAGCGCCTTCAGCTTCTATCGCCACCCCAATATGCTGGCCGAGCAGATCGGCGCGGGCGCGGCCTACGACGGCAAACACATTCTCTTCTGGAGCGGCGACATCGTGGTCGATGCGACCTTCAGCCGCATCACGGCCATGTCGGCGTCGGAGTTGCGCGGCATGGTTGCAACGCTGCCCACTCCCGCTGGCAGCAGCGGCATTGCGCCCAACATTGGCGGCTATTTGCCCACGCAGGATTTGGAGCCAGTCTCCGAGCGCTATGCGCTTGGCCCGCAGACCTATGCGCAAGGCGGCGGCACGCTGCCCGCCTCGCTGGTGGATTTTGCACGCGGCGCAGAGACGATGACCGCGCAGTACAAGTCCATCAACGGCGAGGGTGTGCTGACGCTGCTCGAATACCCGACACCGCAGATCGCCATGGATCGGGAGCGCGCGCTGCGCGGCTATTTGCAGACCGGCAGCACGCCGCAGAATCCCTGGACGCCGGCGATCGAGAACAGCAACTCTGGCGCGCTGCTGGTGCGGCGATCGGGGCCAATCGTCGCGGTTACATCCGGGGATTTTTCCACGCAAGAGGCGCAGAAGCTGATCGGCCTGGTGCACTATGAGGCCAACGTGGTCGAGGACAATCCCGAC
>JAJZCX010000184.1 GCA_021851625.1 Acidobacteriota bacterium
CTCTTTTTCGCTTGATTGGCCAGGAGGATTCCATTCGCGCCGTGCTCATCACCGGTGCGGGAGACAAGGCCTTTGCCGCAGGCGCAGACATTCAAGAACTCGCAGCGGTCGAGCAGGAGCAAGGCAGGGAAATGGCGCAATGTGGGCAGGCTGTTTTTTCTGCAATGGAGACATGCGGCAAGCCTGTCATTGCCTGCATCCATGGTTTTGCGTTGGGCGGCGGCTGTGAATTGGCGCTGGCCTGCACGCTGCGCATTGCAGATACGACGGCACGCTTTGGCCAGCCGGAGGTGAAGCTGGGACTTTTGCCCGGCTACGGCGGCACGCAACGACTGCCACGCTTGGTGGGTTCGGCTGCTGCTCTGCACATGATTTTGACAGGAGAAATCATTCCTGCGGAGGAGGCGCTGCGCATCGGGCTGGTGCATGAGGTTGTCGAGCCAGAACGCCTGCTGGAACGAGGAAACGAATTGGCGCGCTCCATCGCCAAAGTGGCTCCGCTGGCGGTGCGGCATTGTTTGGAGGCGGTACATCGCGGACAGGATCTTCCCTTGCAGGAGGGCTTGCAGTTGGAGGCGGCGCTCTTTGGCCTTTGTTGCGCAACCGCAGACAAGGCTGAGGGAACACGTGCATTTTTAGAAAAGCGCGCTCCGATCTGGCAGGGGCGCTGATGGGCACGGCGCTGCTATTCTGAATGGGAAATGAAGCGAATCGCAAGTCTACGATTTTTTGCTATAGCCACGCTACTGGCGTGCGCACTGGCACCGCTGGGGTGCAATCACAATCACGCTACTGGCTTCGCGCCGCCTTCAGCCGCTGCACTCTCGGATGCGCGACTGGACATTGCAGCGATTCCGTTGCCTGCGAAAAATCTCGCTTTGCCGTGGCGCG
Organism: Acidobacteriota bacterium; assembly: GCA_021851625.1. GTDB lineage: Bacteria > Acidobacteriota > Terriglobia > Terriglobales > Acidobacteriaceae > JAJZCX01. Next base: position 892 of record JAJZCX010000184.1, read on the forward strand.
ATGAGTCGCAATGGCGCAATCCATTTTTGAGCGTGAATGGGAAAATGTTGCTGCTGCGCATCTATCTGCCGGATGCCAACCCCAGTGCGCTGGATCGCGGCGGCATGACGCGCTCCACAAACGCACGCAAGCAGGAACTCAGCATTCGCCTGCGCGACCTGCCGCGTGCGCTGGCGGCTTTGCCACCGGACTGCTGGCCGTATGGGCGTGTGGTGGCCGTCACTCCAGGCTTTTTAACGCCGCAGAATCAAGCCCTTTTGCAGCACAATGAGCAGGTCACGTTGCAAACGCTGCACGCCTTGGGTGTGGTTGCAGAGGATTGGGCACCCGGTACTGCGTCGCTGCCATAAACACGGGCTGCACAGACTGCTACGATGAACAACAATGGCCAACGGCGCGCTCAAAATTCTATCGAACAAGCAACAGCCCACTGCGCACAACTCCCAGCCTGAACCGCGCGTACTGCAAGCGTTGGAGTCCAGCCTGCGCGCAGTTGTGCGTGGCGATATCAGCTTTGACGCGGGTGCACGCGCCTTGTATGCAACCGATGCGTCCAATTACCGACAGGTTCCCTGGGGCGTTGTTGCGCCGCTCGATGCAGATGATGTGCGTGCGACGTTGGTCGTGTGCAGAGAACAGAACGCTCCCGTATTGATGCGCGGCGCTGGCACCAGCCTGGCCGGGCAGGCATGCAATGCAGCCGTGGTGCTCGATTGTTCGCGGCACATGCACGGCATTCTTGAACTCGATCCAATCAAAAAAATTGCGCGTGTGCAGCCGGGCGTTGTTTTGGACCGCGTGCGTGAGGCTGCGGAGGTACATCATCTCACCTTCGCGCCCGACCCGGCCACGCACAATCGCTGCACGCTCGGCGGCATGATCGGCAACAATGCCTGCGGCGTCCATGCGTTGATGGGCGGAAAGACGGTCGATAATATCCAATCACTGCGCGTTCTGCTCTACGATGGAACCGAGTTGGAACTGGGCGCGACCAGTGAAGCCGAGATGAGCGCCATCATCGCGCAAGGTGGACGCCGTGGCGCGATCTACGCTGAACTGCGCCGCATTCGGGATCAATATGCTGCACTTATTCGCCAGCGATTTCCCAAGATTCCGCGCCGCGTCTCCGGCTATAACCTCGACGATTTATTGCCAGAGAACGGCTGCAACCTTGCGCGCGCCCTGGTGGGCAGTGAGGGCACCTGCGTCACTGTGCTGGAGGCAACGCTGCAATTGCGACCGAGTCCACCGCATCGCGTGTTGGTGGCGCTGGGATTTGCCGATGCGTTTGTTGCCGCCGACCATGTGCCGCTCGTGTTGGAGCACCTGCCGATTGGCTTGGAAGGCTTTGACGCGCTGCTGGTCGAATTCATGAGGCGAAAAAATCTTGCGGTGGAAGATGTCGCGCTTCTGCCCGCAGGCGGCGGACATTTATTGGTGGAGTTCGGCGGCTGGACGCAGCAAGAAGCGATGGACAGTGCAGAGGCATTGATCACCGCGTGCAACTCGATTGCCGCTGCGCCCACAGCGCGCATTTACTCCGCAGCAGAAGCGCGCCGCGTCTGGCATGTGCGCGAGTCAGCGCTGGGCGCAACGGTCTTTGTGCCCGGCGAGCCGCATGGCTGGGAGGGTTGGGAGGACTCCGCGGTTCCCGTGGAGCGGCTGGGTAATTATTTGCGCGAACTGGCCATGGTCTTGCAGCGTTACGGCTATCGCACGCCGCTCTATGGACACTTTGGCCAGGGCTGCGTGCACATGCGCATGAATTTTGATCTGGAGAGCGCAGAAGGCATTCGCAAGTTTCGTGGATTTCTTGACGAGGCAGCGGACGTGGTTCTGCGCCATGGCGGCTCCATCTCTGGCGAGCATGGAGATGGTCAGGCACGTGCTGCATTGCTGCCAAAAATGTTTGGGCCGGAACTCATGCAAGCCTTTCGAGAGTTCAAAGCTGTGTGGGACCCAACGAACAAGATGAATCCCGGCAAGCTGGTAGATCCAGTCGCGGTCTATCAGCCAGAGGAAAATTTGCGTCTCGGCGCTGGCTTTACGTTGGCGCAAACAGAGACGCACTTTGCTTTCCCTGCAGACGGCGGTTCATTTGCTCACGCAGCACTGCGCTGTGTGGGAGTCGGCGCATGCCGGAAGATCGACTCCGGCACCATGTGCCCCAGCTACATGGCCACGGGTGAGGAGCAACACTCGACGCGCGGGCGCGCGCATCTGCTGTGGGAGATGCTGCAAGGCGAATTGCGTCCAGAAGGTTGGCAGAGTGCAGCGGTGAAGGATGCGCTGGAACTGTGCCTATCCTGCAAGGCATGCAAAAGCGAATGCCCGGTGCAGGTGGACATGTCCACCTACAAGGCGGAGTTTTTGGCGCAACATTACGCGGGGCGTCTGCGACCGCTACGCGCCTATGCGTTTGGATGGATGGATCGTTGGGCGCGACTGGCCTCGCTGATGCCGGGTGTTGTGAATGCGTGCAGTCAAAACGCGCTGGGAGCGAGCCTGGCCAAGCGTGTATTGGGAATCGCTCCAGAGCGCAGGCTACCGAAATTTGCTCCGAATCATTTCCGCTGTGCGCTAAAAAAGAAAATGCAGCGCGAGCAGAACTCCACCGCGCCAAAGGTTTTTTTGTGGGCCGACACATGGAATAATTTTTTACATCCCAGCGCACTGCACGCTGCCAACTCGGTTCTGGAGCAGGCAGGCTTTCAAGTGCAAACTGCGCAGCGGCATCTCTGCTGTGGCCGCGGTCTGTACGATTTCGGAATGCTCGATCGCGCCAAACAATATCTGCGTATTGTGATGGAGGCGCTGGCTCCGCAACTGGAGGCGCACACCCCCATCGTTGTGTTGGAGCCAAGCTGCGCCAGTGTCTTTCACGACGAGTTGTTGAATTTCTTTCCCAACGATCCGCGTGCTGCGCAACTTTCGCAACAGACGTATTTGCTGGCGGATTTTCTGACGCAATACGCACCGCAGTACAGGCCGCCCTCACTCGCTGGCAGGGATGTTTTATTGCACGGGCATTGTCATCAAAAATCACAGATGCACGCAGAGCGGGATTTGTTGGAGCGTGCGGGCGCGCAGGTGCAAATGCCAGACTCCGGCTGTTGTGGCATGGCCGGGCCGTTTGGATTTGAAAAGGAAAAATACTCCGTCTCCAAAACGCTGGGAGAGCGGGTGCTGCTACCCGCTGTGCGTGCTGCGAGTGCGGATGCGCTGATCGTCAGCGATGGTTTCAGTTGTCGGGAACAAGTGACGCAACTCTCCGACCGGCGCGCGGTGCATCTGGCGGAAGTGTTATGCGGCGGAGACAGCGTGGATCAATAGCCCTGCGCGTTCACAATGTTTTGCAACGGCTCACCGTCCAGATAGCGCGCGATTT
>JAJZCX010000185.1 GCA_021851625.1 Acidobacteriota bacterium
GCAGCGTTCGCTGGCCAGTCGCATGGCGGATGAGATTCTCTCGCACGCGGTGGAGTGCGGTGTCATCTCGTATCGGCCAGAGGATCCGCAGGTGCGCTCGATTGTGGTCTATCGCGATGAGTTGGTCTTCACCATGCACCCGCAGCATCCGCTGGCGAGCATGGGCGAGGTGCCCATTCATCGGCTGGGCGCGGAGAATTTTGTGGCGCACAACATTCCTTCGCCGCTGCGCCAGCGCGTGGTGCAGGCATTTCGTCGGCACCGCACGCCGTTGAACATGGGTGTGGAGTTGCCCAGCATGGAAGCCATCAAGCGTTTTGTGGGCATGGGCAACGGGGTGGCCTTGCTGCCCGGACTAACGGTGGAGCGCGAGTTGCAGAGTGGCGAGTTGGTGCAGGTACGCGTGCCGGAGTTGCAGTTTGAGCGCAAGCTGCGCCTGGTGCATCGTAAGCATGCGAATCTTTCGCATGCAGCGTTGGCGTTTTTGAAGGTGGTGGAGTCCATGGCCTCCCAGCGCGGCGATCCATATTACTTCCAGCCGGAGCGGGGTGCATGATTTCCCCAGCCCGAATTTCCTCGTAAGCGTTCGGACAGGTACAATTGGAAAAGTTAAGGACTCAGAGCCAGGCGAGTATCTTTGCGTCCGGTCTGCGCGCGTTCCGTAGCGCGGCAGACTGGCCGGATGAGGGGTTCATTTGCGAATGAAGAAGTGGTTGTTGTTGCTGGGCGTGCTGCCGCTGATGGCTGCAAGCGGTTTTGCCCAGGTGAGCAGACAAGATGTCAGCATGAGTTTTATTGGCACGTTTCAGCCGGTTATCACCGGTAATGACGTGACGCAAAAATCCACCATCGGCATCGGCGATTTGATTGAGTACCGGTTCATGCTGAGCCCCAGCAATGGGCTGGAGGCAAACTACGAGTACAGCCAGTTTACGCAGAAGTATACGACCAGCTTTGCCAATGCGCGCATTCACAGCCGCTATCAGGAAGCGTCGTTCGAATACCTGCGTTATTTCAACTATAAAAAATTCAACCCATTCATCGCGGGCGGCGTAGGGCTGTTCCTGTACAACATAATTGACGACACACATACGACCACAGATGCAGCCAACAAAGGCTCCAACATTGGGGAATTATTCGGAGGCGGTGTTGCCTACGAGTTGAGTCCAAGCTGGGATCTGCGCGTGGAGTATCGCGGGACGATTGTCAAAGACTTTGACTTCGGCTTGAAGCAGTACGAAACGAACCGGTATTACGTGATCAACCAACCGGCGATTGGATTTGCCTATCACTTCTAGCCGCCACGTTTGGCCGGCAGACGGAATCAGGGAGCAGGGGTTCACCAGAGAATGAAGAAGTTGGCATTTTTCTTTTGCTTGTTGCCCGCATTCACCCTCCTTGGGCGGGCGCAGGAGATGCGTCAGGATGTCAGCGTGGGCGGCATGCTGACCATTCAGCAATACGTGGAAGGCGGCGCACCCAACAATGTGCGCGCCAAGGCGACGCTGGGGCCGGGCATGTTGCTCAGCTACCGCTTTCAGCTCACACCGAATGGCGCGGTGGAGGCGAACTACTCCTATACGCGCTACACTGAAAAATTCACGGACAGCCAGTATCAGTACCCCACCATCCAATATGTTCGCGTATTGACCTCCGTACAGGAGGCGACCTTTGGATATGTGCGCACCATCCCCTTCAAAAAATTCAATCCGTTTGTGGAGGCCGGCGGCGGCGTTCTGTTTTTTTCCCCGCTCGGTGGCATCAAGACCACTACGTATGACACGGAGATGGAGAACACCTTGGTGGCCTTTTTGGGCGGCGGCATCGCCTATGAACTGAGCACGCGCTGGGATCTGCGCATGGCCTATCGCGGATATTTGGCGGGTCCGCAGACCTTCGGTCTGAAGCAATTTAATACGGGACGGACGGAGATTATCTCCCAGCCATTTGTTGGTGTTGCATACCACTTCTAAATTCAGCAATCACAAGATCGTCAATCGGCCTGCGATCCGTCGCAGGCCGATTGCTTGTGAGCAGCTTTCTGGGGGCAGGCTATGTGGATATGCGTAGCAACCTGGCAATTTTGAATGGACATGGTGGGCGCTGTAGGATTCGAACCTACGACTTCCACCGTGTGAAGGTGGCACTCTACCGCTGAGTTAAGCGCCCTGAAATCCGCGATTTGCGGCAGGTATCGACCGGTTGATCTGGCGGTAATTCGGCGCGATGGGCGCGCTGCAAATCTTGGCCGCCGTGGGAATCTGTTTGCGCAGCTTCCCGCAGGTCTGGCTCCAGTATACGCTAGAAACGGTCGATGACAATGCTGCCCAACCCCAGCGCGGATTTTGATGCAGCGGCCAATGCCTTCACGGCGAAGGAGTGGGCTGATGGCGAAGATGAGGCTGCGCTTTTGGAGGAGGAAAACTTCCCAGAGGAGCCGCAACTTTCCGCCATGGACGGGGTTTCTGAGGGCATGGGAACCTTGGCCCTTGACGGAATGCCACTGGCGGCGCAGCGCGTGAGCGACTCCGCACAAGCCTTGGCCGGGGATTGGTCGCAGTGCACGGATGCAGAGATCATGCAACGGGCCGGACTGGGCGATGATGCCTGTCTGGAGTTTTTGATCGCTAAATATCGGCGGTCCATCGTGCATTTTCTCTATCGCATGGTGCGCAATCAGGCCATTGCCGAGGAGTTGGCGCAGGAGGTTTTCCTGCGCGTCTATCGTGCGCGGCAAAGCTATCGCGCCGAGGCTCGCTTCAGTACGTGGCTGTATCGCATCGCCAGCAATCTGGCCGTGAACCACGCGCGCGACACCAAGCAGGAGCGCACCGCGTCCAGCGTATACTTGGACGCACCTGACGCAGAGACTGGCGCGACGCCCGACGTGGCCGATGCCCAGCCCACGGCGGAACAGGGCCTGTTGCAGCAGGAGCGTCTGCGCCAAGTTCGCGCGCAAGTGATGGCCTTGCCTGAGCGGCAGAGAATGGCAGTTTTGATGCACAAATATCAGGAACTCAACTATAAAGAGATTGGTGCAGTTCTCAAGTTGAGCGAGTCGGCGACCAAGTCGCTGCTCTTTCGCGCCTATCAAACGCTGCGCGAAGGGCTAAAGGATTTTGCGTGAGGAGCGGAGAGGAGAACGCAATGCGCTGCCAAAGAATTGAACGCTGGATGCCGGATCTGATCTTCGATGCAGGGCGTGTGCCCGCCTCGGTGCAGCGGCATTTGCGCACCTGTGCGGCCTGCGGTGAACGGCTTGCGCGCGTGCAGGCGGAGATGTGCTCCACACAGAGTTTGCTGGATGTATGGACTGCGCCGGAGCCAAGTCCATACTTCGATGTGCGCATGAACGCCCGATTGCACGCAGCGCGGCAAGAGACTCCCGCTGGATGGATGGAGCAATTGCGCCAGCGCTTTGTTTATGGCAACGGCACGCCACATCTGCGTCCGGCTATGGCTGCGGCCTTGGCGCTGGTGATGATCGTAGGCGGCGGCTCGTATGCCGGCTTCTTCGCCATGCGCGGTATCCACGGAGCCGCGGGCCAGCAACAGACAGCCTCGGCTGCGGTACGCGATCTGCAGATTCTGGACGCCAACGATCAGACCATCCAGCAACTGAATGCCTTTGAAGATGGCGACGGCGGCGGTGCAGCGGCGCAGGGCCAGTAGCGGGCGGAAAAAATAATTGGGAAGTGCGTTCGTATGTGGTGGAATCGGGCCACGCCTACAGGTTCAAAAACACTATGGCAGAGTTGTGCACAGTTCGATCGCGGCCAGCCGCCGGATACAATTCCCAGCGGGCGCGGAAGTCTCCGCGTGGTACTTGGCTGCGCGTGGGTCTGATCGTCTGCATGGGCTGCCTCTCCGCGCACTTGTTCGCGCAGCATAATCAGGAGCGCAACCGCAATCTCTTCGAGCCACCCAACGCGAACCAACCCTTTCGCCGCCCGCAGTCGCACTTGGGCCAGTGGTTCCGCGAACATCAAAATCTAACGCCTGCTCAGCAAATCCAGGCGCTGCAACAGGAGCCGGGCTTTAGCCGCCTGCCTCCGCAGATGCAGATGCGGCTGCAAAAACGGCTGTATCAATTGGATGCCATGCCGCCCGCGCAGCGCGAGCGCACGCTGCAATACATGGAAGCGCTGGAGCGCATGACGCCAGAGCAACGCCAGCAACTGACGCAGGCCATGCAGCGTGTCAACGAATTTCCCTTCAACCGACAAATGCAGATGCGCCGCGCTTTTCGCACGAGATCGGAA
>JAJZCX010000186.1 GCA_021851625.1 Acidobacteriota bacterium
AGGTTCCATAGGTCCAACCGTGAATGTGCTCCGCGATCTTCTTCATGGACCAACCTCCATCTAGACGCGGTGCCTTTGTAGCAATCATTACGGCAAGCGCACCACGAAGCCAGTGCTGAGAGTCGTCAAACCATAATCAGGCGTGCCACCAGCGGATAAAAACAGCTTGCCATAGTTAAATTCAACCATCCGCCAGTCAAGGTGCTTGGAAATTTTCATATCCAGGCCGCCAAGAACGTGACCCTCCATTGTGCCGCCGCCATTCTTGTTGATGGCGGTGCCGCGAGGAGTGTTTGCGCTGGTCTGGTAGCCATCGGGAATCAATTCGCCAATCTGGGAATCGGAACCACCGATCAAGCCTTCAATATACGGATGTATGGGGACGACTGGCAGCTTAAAAGCAAGACGTGGCCCCAGCAATATGCTGATCAGCGATTGTGCAGGGCCGCCGCTATAGGCGCTGTTGCTGCCAGATTGCAACGCAAGACGAAAATCGGGACCGAGGGTCATATTCGGGATGTGTTGCGAGAAATGTTTGTCGAAATATGTACCGAATGTAACGCCGTACATCCACGGCTCTCCAGCAGATTGAATATCTGTTGCATTAAATTCGCTGTAGATTCCAGTTTGTGCCATTGTCGGCACCGCAGCAAACAAAGCAAAGCCAAGAGCGAACAGTGCTGTCCATTTGAATTTCACGTTAGGGACGGTTCCTTTGCAGAAGATTTTTGGTTGGGAATGCACGCACCCGCACACTTCTATTTTGCGAATATCAATGGAAGTGCATCACAATTCCCATGCTAACGGCTCTGGGATGCGAACTGGTTCCATTATCCGATATTTGGCTGAGGCTGAACTCGATTACACGCCAATCGATGGATTGGGTGAGAGGGATGTCCATTCCATATAGGAGTTGGTATTCGAATTTGTTGTCAGATACTCCGGCTGGCCCCATGCCTGGCTCGGGAGTCGCGCCTGATTGGTAATGTCCCATGCCGAATAAACCTTCCAAATAGGGGTGCAATAAAAATTCTGTGGGCTGAATCGCCAGCCGAGGGCCAGCAAGAAAGCTCATCCATTGCGTGGATTCACCCCCGAAGAGAAAAGATCCCCTTGCATCCAAGCCCGTGTGCAGAGTGCGCCAGTGTCCTTTGTCCCCGTATACGCCCACAACGGGGCCGTTCACCCAATTGGCGCTGGGGGCATTCAATTTTGCCGCGCTGTATTCGGAATAGACCCCTATTTGCGCACGACATGAAATCGGAAAAATAAGCAAAATGAGCCAAAAAAAATACTTGGATTTCATGAATTCGAAATGTCTCCGTTGTCGTTAGACGTATGGCGCTGAAAAAGGTATGCAAGATTGCACATGTATTTTAGCTAGCAGCAGTATCTGTTCATCTCTTTCCACGCTTCTTTCTTTTTGGCCTGAGATGGCTTTTGGCACTCAGTGCGCGTTGCTCATTTTTCCTTTTCGACTTCGACCGAGTTGCTGTCTCCAGCGTATCTTCCACGATGGAGAACTGCAATTTATTTTCGAAAATATCGATGCGATCGAGGATCACCTGCACACGCGCGCCTGCGGCGTAGCAGTGGCCGCTGCGCTCGCCCTGAATTTGTCGCGTATTCTCGCGGTAGGTGTAGTGGTCGTTGCGCAGCGTATCGATGGGAACCAGCCCCTCGACGAAGAGGTCGTCGAGTTCGACAAACAAGCCATAGCGTGTCGCGCTCAACGCAATGGCGGCGAACTCCTCGCCCACGCGGTCGCGCATGAAACGGACTTTTTTCCACTCGATCAATTCGCGCTCAGCATCGGCTGCGCGGCGTTCCGTCTCGCTGCATTGCTGTGCGATTGCGGCTAAATCTTCGGCGTCGATCGGCGCGGGGAAGGTTGGTTCTGCACGCTGTAAGCCCAGCGCTGGCTGCGGAGGTGAGGATCGCTGCGCCTTCGACTGCGTCCACGGCGAGCTTGCACTCTGCGCGGGGAATTCGATGTGTCCCGAAGCTCCCGCTTGGAGCAGTGCCTTCACGATGCGATGCACGATCAGGTCTGGATAGCGCCGAATGGGCGAGGTGAAGTGCGTATAGCACGGCGTGGCCAGCGCGAAGTGGCCCACGTTCTCTTCGCTGTAGCGTGCCTGGCGCAGAGAACGCAACATGAGGTAGGTCAGGATGCGTTCCTCTGGCTTGCCGGCCAGGCGCTCGACGAGTCGCTGGTACATCTGCGGCGTGACGGGAATTTCTTCGGGAATTTCGATGGTATGTTTGCGATCATTGCCGCCGCGGCGCACGCGGTCCCGCCGGTCGCCGCGCGTCTCCAGCTTGCGCACGGGCAGCGCGCCCAAGCCGAATGAGTAGCCAAAGCCCGCAGCGATCTCCTCAAAGTTCACAATGCGTTTGGCCTCTGGCTTTTCGTGAATGCGATAGAGACTCGGCACGCCGCTCTGCGCGATCCACGCGGCCACGGCCTCATTGGCGGCGAGCATGCACTCTTCAATCAGTCGATTGGCCCAGGTGCGTTCGGAGCGGGCGATGCCGCGCATGCGGCCCTGCTCGTCAAATTGAATCACCGGCTCCGGCAGGTCGAAGTCGATAGAGCCGCGTCGCTCGCGCTGCGCATTCAGCAGCCGCGCCAGCGTGTAAAGGCGATCCAACTCCGGCACGAGATCGGCAAACTCTGCGCGCGTGGCTGTATCGCCTTCCAGAATGGAATGCACCTGCGTGTAGGTCATGCGCCGCGCAGAGCGGATGCGGCCCTCGCAAACCTCTGCCGAGCGCACCGTGCCATCGTCAGCGATTTGCAGGATACAGGAGAGCACGAGTCGATCTTCGTTGGGGCGCAGGCTGCACACGTCGGTGGAGAGCGCGGCGGGCAGCATGGGAATGGCGCGATCGGGAAAGTAAACCGAGTTGCCGCGCAGGTGCGCCTCTTGGTCGAGCGCCGTTCCTAGCTGCACGTAAGCGGCTACGTCGGCGATGTGCACGTGCAGCTCGTAGCCGCCCTCAGCCAGCGGACGCGCGTAGACGGCATCATCAAAGTCGCGCGCGGTTTCACCGTCAATGGTGACGATGGGCAGCGCGCGAAAATCGCGACGGCCTGCGGCAAGAGCAACGTTGGATGCTGGGGGAATAGCTACGCGCGTGGCCTGCTCCAACACTGCATCGGGAAAGACGTGCGGCAGGTGATGTTTGCGGATGAGAATCTCCACGTCTACGCCGAAGGCCTCGCGGTCGCCTAAGACTTCCAGCACGCGGCCTCGCGCCGGGCGCGTGGGCGTGGGCCAGTCGGTAATCTCAACATGAACGACGAGGCCATCGAGAGCGCCCTGCTCGGCGGCATCCGCAGCGTGCGTGGCAACGATCTGCGCTTCAGCTCCCAGCACGCGATGCGGCGATGTGGTGTCGCGTGCCTGCGGAATCTCCATGCCTGCGGGGATGAGAATCGGCTGCGCGTTGCGTTCGCCGATGGGCGTGACAAAGTTTGCATTCCATCGAGAAGCGTCTGCGCGTTCGGAGCGGCTGTGACGGCGTTCGGCTCGGCCCTCATGAAAGATACCCACGAAGGTTGGCGCGCGACGCTCCACAATGCGCGTGATGCGTCCGGCGCTGCGTCCATCCCTGCGCGCGGGCAGAAGAGCAATTTGTACGATGTCGCCTTGCATCGCGCCTTCGATCGCATCGGCGGGGATGAAGACATCCTGCTGCAAGCCGGAGCCGGGCGTGAGCGGGCGGACAAAGCCGTAGCCCTCGCGGTGCAGGTCGAGCCGCCCGATCACGGGAGCGTCCTGCTTTTTTGTGGAGGCCAACGCCCACTGCTCGCTGTCGGCTTTGGTCAACAGGCCGCGTGCGGTGAGGCGGGCAAGCTGTTCGAGCAGTAGACGCCGCTCGCGTCCGCCGCCCAGGCCCAGTTCGCGCACCAATTGCTTGTAACCCGCGCGTTGGCCGGCAGAGCGCTCAATGCGGCGCAGCAGATCTCGATCGGTCATGGGGTTACTCCCGTGTCAATTTTGGCCGTGTCGCCTGTTGCGCCATTGCTTCTTATGGTACCTTTGGCAGGTAGAGGCTGGCTCCATTCTGGAGCTTGTACCATTTTTGCCCTTGGTCCATATATATTTTGAATGTCATTGCAGGATTGCGCGCCGCGTTCGGGTACGATGGCAGCGAGTGAGCCTGAGAAACAGGAACGGCCAACTCCATTCGTTTCCGATTCCGGATTTTTCAATTCCGGCGCATAC
>JAJZCX010000187.1 GCA_021851625.1 Acidobacteriota bacterium
TGCACCCCAGGTCTCGTTTTTGAGACCTGGGGTGCACCCATTCTCATGCCAACATCATCCAATGGCTAGAGTCAGGAGGGCTTATGCAAAAGCGCACACTGGGAAACAGCGGCCTTGAGGTCTCGGCACTGGGACTGGGCTGCATGGGCTTGAGCTTCGGCCTTGGCCCCGCCACAGCGAAATCCGAAGCCATCCAACTAATCCGAGCCGCGGTTGAGCGCGGCGTCACTTTTTTCGATACCGCCGAAGTCTATGGACCTTACCTCAACGAAGAAGTCGTCGGTGAGGCTCTGGCCCCGTTCCGCAAGGATGTCGTCATCGCCACGAAGTTCGGCTTTGAGGCCGATCCCAGCAATGATGGCAAATGGACAGCGACCAACAGTCGGCCCGACCACATCAAGCAGGTCGTCGAAGGGTCGCTGCAGCGTCTGCAAACCGACGCCATCGACCTCTTCTATCAGCATCGCGTTGATCCCAACACTCCCATCGAGGAAACGGCGGGCGCCGTGAAAGATCTGATCCAAGCGGGCAAGGTCAAGCACTTCGGACTTTCCGAGGCTGGCGCAAAGACGATCCGTCGCGCTCATGCGGTGCAGCCGGTCACCGCCTTGCAGAGCGAGTACTCCCTCTTCTGGCGCGAACCCGAAGAGTCCGTCCTGCCTACGCTTGCGGAGCTTGGCATCGGGTTCGTTCCATTCAGCCCGCTGGGCAAAGGCTTTCTCACAGGCAAAATCAACGCATCCACAAAGTTCGACAGCACGGACTTTCGTGCCATCGTTCCTCGCTTTAGTGAAGACAATCGCAAAGCCAATCAGGCCCTTGTCGAGGTCATCACAAAATTTGCCAATCAGAAGCAAGCTACACCTGCGCAGATCGCACTCGCGTGGCTGCTCGCCAAGGCACCCTGGATCGTTCCGATCCCCGGCACGACCAAGCTTGCACGATTGGAAGAGAATCTCGGAGGAGCGGCCATCGAACTCACCAAGGACGATTTGCACTCGCTCGAAGAGGCATCTTCCGCAATCCAGATTGCAGGCGAGCGCTACCCCGCGACACATGCGAGGCTGATCGACCGCTAGGCCGCGTCAATCCGCGTCGATGGAGGTTCTTGGCGACTTCGCGCCTTGCGTTGCCTTACGTTACACCCTTGAGACATGCCGCACTTGCCGATTGCATCCAGACGCGGCAGCCCATACAATCCGATGTGCCCATGAACACAGTACGCGCCATCTACCCAGGCAGTTTTGACCCGCCGACCAACGGCCATTTGGACCTGATCGCACGCGGTTCGCGCATCTTTGACCATCTGGTGGTTGCCGTGCTGCACAATGCGGACAAGGCGCAGCCGCTCTTCCATACCCAGGAACGCGTGGAGATGCTGCGCGAGACCACGCGCGAATTTGATAATGTCTCGGTCGAAACCTTTGACGGCTTGCTGGTTGAGTTTGCCCGCCAGCAACGCGCCCAGGCCGTGCTGCGCGGCATCCGCGCCATCAGCGACTACGAATACGAATTTCAAATGGCCCTGATGAACCGCCGTTTAGCCCCAGAGTTGGAAACAGTCTTTATGATGCCGGCGGAGAAGTACTCCTACGTCAGCTCGCGGTTGATTCAGCAGGTCTTTCACCTGGGCGGCTCGGTGGAGGGTCTGGTGCCGCCGGTGGTGCTGGAGCGCATGCGCAAACGCAGCGCACAGATCAAGTAGCCGCGCACAGGGCTGGTCCATCTTCCAACAGCGGTTTGACCGGGAGCGGCGCTTCCCGTAAACTTAGAAATTGCCGCTGGAGTGTAATGCCCCTCCCGGCCAGCGGGCTGCTGATGTTGGCAGCTTCCGCGCAAAAAAGAATTTCCACCCACAGAAACTGGGTATATCGAAAGAGAGTTGCATGGCAAACCACGTATCCTCGCTGAAGCGAGCCAGACAGACCGAAACCCGCACGGCAGTGAACCGCGCCAACCGAAGCAAGATGCGCAGCAGCCTGCGCCTGATGCGCGAGGCGCTGGCCGCAGGCGACGCCAAGGCCGCCGGGGAGCAGTATCGCAAGACCACCTCTGTGCTCGACAAGAGCGTGCAGAAGGGCGTGCTGCATGACAACACCGCCTCCCGCTACAAGAGCCGCTTGAATGCGCGCGTCAAGAACCTCGCCGTCAAGAAGACGGCCTAAGCACTGCGAGCGCCTCATCCTTCGCTAATGCGAAGGGTGAGGCATCTGTGCATCCTTCCCAAAAATCACCACAGGTGACTTTCTCTTGGGTTCGTCCCAGGAAGTAGAGAGTCCTGCTGAGGCGTGCAGCGACGAAGAGTCCAGACGGTGATCGCGCTGTTGACGCAGCGGATATTCTCTGGATTTTTCCCGTTCGACTCGTCCGCCCCAGGTAGGCTACTCCTGCTGGTCGCTCAGAATGACCCGTCTCTGGGTGGAAACCTTTACGCGACAAACACCTTGTCATCCCGACCGCAGCCTGCCGTAGGCAGGCGCAGTGGAGGGATCTGCGGTGCGCGTTTTGGACAGGCACGCGTTTTGGATAGGCAACCGCAGATTCCTCGACTCGCTGCGCTCGCTCGGAATGACAAATCATTTTGAGTGCAAGCATCGACTTGGGTGCAGGCATGAATTTGAATGCAGGCATGAATTTGGGCGCTGACATGGATTTGAGTGCTGGCATAAACGCAGGCAGCCAACATTCTCTGGATTCTTCCCATTCGACTCGCCTGCGGCTCGCTCAGGGCAGGCTGTCACTCCGTTCCTCAGAATGACTCCGTGCATTGGAGGGAGTTGCCACCCTTGGAACGGAACCGATTCCACCCCTGCCGCGTATCTGCCAGCAGAGAAAACTCCCATGCGTGATCACCGCAGAATCGCACACAAACTCGCACCCGCAATCGTGATCGCAACCGTGCTGGCGCTGTCCGGTGGAATTCTGGCGCAGGCGCAAACGGCTGGGACAACTCTGCCATCCACGGCAGCCACGACGTTGGCAGGCGCGGCGATCTCACTGCCGATACCCGGCAAAATCACTCTGTTGGCCCTTGGATTCAGTCGCGCATCGGGAACAGCGGCGGGCGTGGCGTGGAAACAGATGCAGCCCTTTTGCGCAGCGCATCCGCAGGTGGCCTGCTATCAAGTGGCTGTCTTGCAGGACGCGCCCGGCTGGATTCGTGGCATGATTGAACGCGGTCTGCGCAATGCGCGCACGCAAGCTGAGCGGGAACAATTTGTTACGGTCGTGACGAATGAACAGGCTTGGAAGCAGGCGCTGCACGCTACAGACGCGCTCGCAGGCTATGCCGTGTTGGTCGGGATCGACGGACGTATTCTTTGGCAAACGCAGGGGCAAGAGGCGACGCTGCACATCGACGCGCAGGCACTGGAATCGCATCTGCCAAAGTAGCCGCGCGTAAATTCGGCCCGCTGGACTACCGGCTGGGCTGCTCCAGCCAGTTCAACATTGGCTCCACCCCCTGCGCGTAGAGCGCGTACTCGTCGCTGCCTTCGATCCTCTCCAACGCCGCGCGCGCGTTGCTGCACAGGCGTTCGCGCAATTCGACCGAGCGATAGATCCGCTCCATCGCCGTAGCCAGCGCCGCAGAATTTTGCGGAGGCACGAGGAGAATTTCCTCCTCCGCGTGCAATAACTCTGCCGCGCCGCAGCGCGTAGTGGTGAGGGTGGGCAGACCCTGCGCGATGGCCTCCAGCAGCGCCATGCCAAAACCATCATCGACTGTGGGCAGCACGAAGGCATCGCAGCGCGCGTAAAAATCGCGCATGTCGCGGCAGTACTCGACGCGCTCCACGTTGGAGGAGCGGCGCAGCGCAGCGCGCAGTGTGGGAATTTTGTCGAGCGAAGCGTCGGTGCGCAGCAGCAGGCGCGCGTTGGGAAGACGCAACTGCTCCCAGGCTTCCAGCAGATAGAAAAGGCCCTTGCGCACGGGATTGCCGCCGACCATACCGAAAGTAAACGGCTGGCCGGTGCGTGGAGCGCGCGTGGGCGCGGTCAGATTCGCAGCGATGCGGCCCAACAACGGCGCGACGAAGACCTTCTGCCGCATGGATTGCGGAAAGCTCTCCGCACTGTAGCGCGAGGGCACAAGGATCGCATCGGCCTCGGCATACTCGGCAAGCTGGCGAGAGCGGAACCAATCCGGCTCGGCGGTATAGCGCAGGCCAAGCCGTTCGTGCTCATCGCGCAGCAGGAATTGCTGCGCATCCACATGC
>JAJZCX010000188.1 GCA_021851625.1 Acidobacteriota bacterium
CGTGGTTACGGGAGCAGTTTTATAGGCGAGAAAGAACACTCCCGCAGCCAGCAGTACGCCCACTACGCCCAAACGTGCCATGGGCATTTTCCCCAGGCCCATCTGCACCAGCGGCCACACCATGCCCGCACACAGCAGCACACTGGCTACGGCCATACCCCACGCGTTCGTTCCGTGCGCGGACATATTCGCGCCCAAACAAAACAGCACCAACCCCAACAGCAGCAGCAGCAAGCCACTCCGCATTGCCGTGCCACCCCAGTTCTCTTTTAGACTTTGCATCACGTTTCCATCCTCAACTGCAAAGAATTCTTTTACCCAACATGCGATTCAAATCGCCTCTGCTGTCAATCCTGTTTGCACCCAGATCGACTCCTGTTTTAACACCAGCACCGGACGGGACGAGTCACACAACACGCGATACGCCGTGCCGGGAATAAAGCGCGCATCAAAAGCCGAGTGCGCCGATGCACCCATCACGATCATATCCGCGCTCTGCCGCGCCGCGTAGGCCAAGATCGACTCCACCGGCTGGCCGTACACCACATCACAAACGGGATTGCATTTGCGCACGCCGCTCTCGCGGATCAAGTCCTGCATCATGCGGCTGGCATAGGCGCGTACCGGCCCCGCCGTCGGATGCTCCTGCACCACATTGCTGACCACGTGCACCATCCACACATCAGCTTGGTGATTCTCGGCCACGCCCAGCGCAAACTCCGCGATACGCCGCGCGCCTTGGTTCAGCGCCGTGGCAAAGACGATGCGCATCCGGTCATTCGGCCCCAACGTGCGCTGCACGTTCTTCGGCCCCACCGCCAGCACGGGCACCTCGCTGCGATGAAAGATGGACTCCGCCGCCGAACCAAGAATGTGGATGTGATGTTTGGATTTTCCGTGCGAGCCGGCCACAATGCGTTCGGCCTTCCACTGCGCGGCAATCTCGATCAGCTCATTGACCACGTTGCCAGAGACCAATTGATAGCCGCAGGATACGCCCGCCGTCTCGGCCTGTTCTGTCGCACCCTTCAACTCCTCTTCGGCTGAGCGCCGCATCCGGTCAGGGTCGGAGTACATCATCAGCACGGGATCAACGACCGGCGCAGCCGCATCCGGCAGCACATGCACAATCTTCAGTTCAGCCTTGTAGGTGAGCGCCTGCCGAATCGCGACCGGAAGCGTGAACTTCAGATCAATCAATCCGGTTGCCAACAGAATGCGGCGCGGACTGGCCCACATTTGGATTTGCCGCGTGGACATAAGGGTTCCTCTAACCCATGAGTATCCATCGCTCTGGTGGGATCGCATGTGAGGCACAGCACAGCAGCCCGTGATGCCGGTCACGAAAACAGGCGGACACCCTGCAAAAATGGCTGTTTGGGATCACAGAAATTCTGTGGGGAGGAACACGAACGGGAACAGCGGCGAAAACGAATGCAGGCGGCTTAGAGCAAAACTTCCAGCGCATCTTTGCGCAGCAGCGTGATCGAAGTGCCCTTGATGGCGATCATCCCCTTGCGCTTCATTTCATTCAGCGCGCGCGTGACGGATTCGCGTGTCGTACCCAGCATGGTTGCCAGGTCTTCATGCGTCAGCGACATGGTAAAGCGCTGGCCGTTGGCCTCTTGCCCCGTGGCCATCTCCAGAAACAGCCGCGCCACGCGCCCAGGAATCGAACTCGACAGCGCCAGCCGTGTCGCATCGCTCAGCGCATTGCGATACTCGCGATTCATCATCCTGGTCGCGTGCATGCTGCCTTCAATGTGCCGCTCCAAAAACCGCAAAAAATCCTGGCGCTGAAAGGACTTCACCTGTACCGGGTCCAAAGCCTGCGCCGTGATTTCGTATGGAGTGCCAGAGATGGCCGCGCTCAGGCCCAGCACATCGCCGGGCTTGGTAATGCGCACCAGCAACGTCTTGCCTTCACGCGAAGAGGTCATCAACTTCGCATGACCATGGCAAAGCACATACACACTGTGCGCCGACTGACCTTCGAAGAAAAGCGTTCCACCGGGCGGCACCATCATGTGCATGCCCAGTGCTTCGAACTCCGCCAGGGCCTGCGGCGCAAGGTTGCAAAACCAATCCTCGTGCCGGTTGGTACAGGTCAGGCAGCTTTCCGGCTGTTTGATGTTGAAGTTTGGATCGGCCATGCTTCATGCTCCGTGCAACCTTGTTGCCATCTCGTACACCATGATACCAATCACAGTGTACAAATCGGCGAAGAACAGAATGCGCCCGGCTGGCTCCGCCGTGTAATCCAGAGCACAACTCAGGCGATGCGGCGGCCTGCGCCCTTGTGTTTCTGCGGTGCGGCGTGCACGCGGCCTTTGCCAACAGACTCCCGCAGCACCAGCACCGGGCAGCGCACCGAGCGCAACACCTGCGCCAAAATCCCCCCGCGCAGATGCGTCAACATCTCGCTGCCGCTGCGCACGCTCATCACCAGCAGATCGGCTTCGCTGTCGGCGGCCATGCGCACAATCTCCTGCGCGGGTTCCCCAGCGCGAATGAGACACTGCGGCTGCACCGTCAGCCAAGCCTCTGGCGAGAGCATCGGCTCCATCGCCGCAAATTCTTCCTCACTCAAATTTTGCAAGCCATTCCGCTTGACATGAAAGATGGTCAGCCGCGCATGGTTGCGCACAGCCAGGTCCCCGGCCATACGCGCGGCACCGGTAACGCCATGCCGCGTGTCGCAGGCTAGCAACAGATGCTTCCACGGCAAATCGCGCGGCTGTTCCTGCTGTTCTTTGGCTGCCTGCGGCCCCACCACCAACACAGGACGATTCGAGGTGCGAATCACCGTCTCGGCCACAGACCCCAGTAGAAATCGATCCACACTGCGCAGCGCCGCCGTGCCCACCACGATGCAGGCCGCATCCACGGCATCGGCGCGCTCCTGTAACCGGTGCGCCGCATTGCCCGCAACCAGCACGCCCTTCACCGTGACGCCAGATGCTCCCATCTTGCGCTCGACCCACTCCACGCGATGCTGCAACTCCGCCTCTTGCACTTCCAGCATCGGCTCGGAATCCTCCGGCACCACCGGCATGACGTACATCACGTGCAGCGCACGCTTCTCCACGCGTGCCAGTCGCGCGGCGTATTCCACCACTGCCTCGGAGGCCGGGGAGAAGTCCACTCCCACCAGCACCGGCCCTTGTGCGGATTCTGCGTTCGTCCTCACAGTGCACCTCTCCGAAGCTTTCATCATAGAAAGCTACGGCGGTGCGGCCTGTGATGTGCAATACATCTGCATGTGATGTCAATCACGCGCTGGCGGCCTGCGTTCCAATGGGCAGAAAATACTGCGTGCCGCGCACCGGCTCGCGTAGCCGACGCAGCAGCAAATGCAGATCGCCGCTGTTGCGCACAAAGTCCATATCCTCCGTGTTCACCACCAGCAGATTGCTGGCCGTGTAGTGAAAGAAAAAATGCTCGTATGCGCGCACCACCTGCTCCAAGTAGCCACCGTCGATGCGACGTTCGTCACGAATGCCTTTGCTGCGAATCCGCTCTCGCAGCCTGCGCGGCGAAGCCTGCAAATAAATCACCAAATCCGGCTGGCGAATGCCCTGTGTCACCTGCGCATAGCGTCGATTGTAGGCGGCCATCTCCTCATCGTTCAGGTTCAGGCTGGCGTAGATTTTGTCCTTTGCCAACAAAAAATCCGCCACCAGCGGAGTCGGCTCCAGCGCCATCTCCCGCACGCACAGTTTGCGCCTACGCTCCTCTAAAAACCACATCTGCGCGGCAAAGGCCGCTCCAGCCTCGCCACGATAAAAGTACGGCAGAAAGGGATTGTCTTCCCGCTCCACAATCCGTTGCGCACCCCAGTGGTGCGCCAACAGTGCGGCGAGGCTGCTCTTGCCCGCGCGCATCGGCCCTTCAATGGCAATGTATTGCGGCTGCTGCCAACTTGCCCATCCCAACGAACGCAGTGTTTGCATATCCCAACCCTCCTCAGAATGCCGTGTGCGTTTTCCTGTCCAAGGTTCACAAAATTCCGGGTGCCCCATGCAAGCCGTCTTTGGCTGGCGTACGGCAAGGTCAGCACCATACTCTTCCCCACCGTGAACTCTCTGCTCAAAAACGCATCAGCGAACTAAAAGCGAATATAGCAATTCCTCAGAGGCGAATCAATAGCGAAGTTTTGTACTCTTTTGATTCTCCCCCCCCCCCCCCCCCCCCCCCC
>JAJZCX010000189.1 GCA_021851625.1 Acidobacteriota bacterium
ACTGGCCGACCACCCCTTCTTCCTCGGCTGCCAGTTCCACCCGGAGTTCAAGTCCAAACCGCTGGAGCCGCATCCTTTGTTCCGCGACTTCGTGCTCGCCAGCCACACCAACCGCTCAGCGCAGGCAGTTCCACACACAACAACTCATGCAACGCGACAAGGTTAGCTTCCATGCTGCGCGTGCTCTTCAAATCCGTCGGAACAGTAGTACACGCTCTCTTTGGCTTACTCGATAAGCCAGCAGTTACAGTCTTGTTTGGTGTTTTTCTTGGCGGGTGGATTACGGCGCAATCCCAGCGCGCGCAACGCAAGCAAGAATTTATCCAGAGACAACTCGCAGAATTTTATTCGCCACTACTTGCTTTGCGCCGCAAAATTCTGCAGTCAAGTAAAACCAGTTTGGAAATCAGTAATGCGGCACGTGCGGCGTGGGAACAAATATGTGCGGATGCCAGAAGCGGCCCTGAACATTCAACACCCGAACGACTAGCTAAGTTAGATTGTGAGCAGAATAAAAAAATTATCAATGAGAATAATCGTCAGTTTAAAGACGTGATTTTCCCTAACTATCAAAAGATGGTGGATATATTTACTGAAAAAATGTGGCTCGCGGAGAAGCCGACGCAGCGGCATTACGAGGAGCTACTTCGATTTGTTGATCTCTGGAGCAGCAGTTTGGGAGAGATAATCCCGCCGGAAGTATATGGCGAATTGGATAATAATGAAAAGATATTGTATCCGTTCTATGAGGACTTACAGTCCAACTTTGACTCACTCCGCGAACAACTTTCGAATCGTTCCCCTCTGGAAAGATTCGTGCGCTGGTTCCGATCTGTTCGAAACAAGAAATCCCATAGTTAACCGCAGATCCCTCCACTCCGCTTCGCTCCAGTCGGGATGACAGTGTGTTTGCTGTATTGTCACGTCTTGTGATGCAAGAATGGATCAACAGAAAAAAGCTGTCATTCCGAATGAGCCAACACAACAACCATGAACTTGTCATTCCGAGCGAAGGCTGCGAGAGCAGCCTCAGTCGAGGAATCTGCGGTTCCGCAATGCAAGCCGTCTCCGAGTGCCGGGTGCCCCATGCAAACCTTTTTGGGTTTGCGTGGTGGATGCGAAGAGTTGGAGACGAATCGCAGATCCCTCCCCGCACGCATCCCTTTGTGGTCAAATAATTCTTGTGACGGAAGAATTTGAAATTGGCAGCGTACACGTGGGCCACGGCGAATTGTTTTTGATCGCCGGGCCGTGCGTCATTGAAAGCGAAGCCCACGCCCGCACCATGGCCGACGCCATCCAGCGCATTACCGGCGACCTCGGCATCCCCTACATCTTCAAGGCCAGCTACGACAAGGCCAACCGCACCTCCGGCAAAAGTTTTCGTGGCCCCGGTCTGAAGGAGGGCTGCCGCATTCTGCGTGGCATTGCGCGCGCCACCGGCCTGCCCGTGCTCACGGACGTGCATCAGCCCGCCGACTGCGCTCCGGTTGCAGAGGCCGTCGATGTGTTGCAGATTCCCGCCTTCCTCTGCCGCCAAACCGATCTACTGCTGGCCGCAGCGGCCACGGGCCGCGCCGTCAACGTAAAAAAAGGCCAGTTCGTTGCGCCACAAGACATGCGCCACGCCACAGAAAAAATCCGCGAAGCGGGCAATGCGCGCGTCTTTCTCACCGAACGCGGTGCCAGCTTCGGCTACAACAACCTTGTCGTGGACATGCGCTCGCTGGCGATCCTGCGCGGCTTCGCGCCCGTGGTTTTTGATGGCACCCACTCCGTGCAAATGCCCTCCGCGCAGAACGGCGTCTCCGGTGGCCAGCCGGAGTTTATTCCCGTGCTGACGCGCGCCGCGGTCGCGGCTGGCGTCGATGGAATTTTTCTCGAAGTCCACGATGACCCGGCCCACGCCAAGTCCGACGGAGCCAATGCGCTCGACCTGAAACGTCTGCGCCCTCTGCTGGAAACACTGCTGGCCATCCACGCCGCAGCGAAGCCAAAAAAATAAACAGAATTGATTCGGAGCGGTTGCAGGAATGGTGCGCCCGACAAGATTCGAACTTGTGACCTAACGCTTCGGAGGCGTTCGCTCTATCCATCTGAGCTACGGGCGCATCCCCTTTAGGCTACCACGGGGTCGTCCGCGCTTGCTGCGTCTTCCTGTGCGATGAAAGTTCGCTGCCACGTGCGGACACAGCGCAGAATCCAGAGAATCTCAGCCAAGCCAATACCGTCTGGATTCTTCGCTCACAATGTTCGCTCAGAATGACTCCCCGCAAAATGAATCCCGCCGCCAACGCAACGCATTTTCATTTCGAATGAGCCTGCGCACAGACAATGAATTTTTCATTTCAAATGAGCCTGCGCATCAACAATGAATTTGTCATTCCGAGCGAGCGCAGCGAGTCGAGGAATCTGCGGTTGTACAACGAAGAGAGCATCGCTATCACTGTGTCGTCTTCTTCCGCTCCAACTCCAGCATTACCGATTGGATCAGTTCCTTGGCCCCGTTCATGTTCTGCAACACGGCCTGCACATCCAGCGCGGGCACATTGGGATTGCGCGAAGAGGTGCAATAGACGCCGTGCTGTCCAATCAAAATCAGCGCATCGGTCAGCAAGTCGAGCGTCACAGCCAGGCGTCCGCGCTCAATGCCCAACATGAACTCATGCTGCTCCAGCGCGGCGCGGTGCTCGTCAAATACAGGGGTCATACATTCTGTCCCGGTCGCCAACGCAGCACGGGCTTGCGCGCCGCCGTCACCTCATCCATGCGGGCTACGCGCGTCGAGTGCGGAGCGTTCAACACCAGCTCTGGATTCTCCTCGACCTCGCGCGCGATCTGCCGCAACGCATCAATCAACAAATCCAACTCTTCCTTCGACTCGCTCTCGGTCGGCTCAATCATCAGCGCACCGGGCACGATCATCGGAAACGAAACCGTGTACGGATGGAAGCCGTAATCGATCAGCCGCTTGGCGATATCGCCGGTCTTGACGCCGTGGCGCGCCTGTCGCCGATCGCTAAAGACCACCTCATGCAGCGAGGGCGTCGCGTAGGGCAGATCGTAGACATCTTCCAGATGCTTGCGCACGTAGTTCGCATTCAACACTGCGTCCTCCGTGGTCTGGCGCAGGCCGTCCGGCCCGTTGGCCAGGATGTAGGCCAGTGCGCGCACGAACATGCCAAAGTTTCCATAGAAGGCGCGCACGCGGCCCACACTTTGCGGGCGATTGTATTCCAGACGCAACGCGCCGTTAGCATTTTCCACGACGACAGGAATCGGTAAAAACGGCTCCAGAATTTTCTTGCAGACGACCGGCCCCGACCCAGGACCACCCCCACCATGCGGCGTGGAAAATGTTTTGTGCAGATTCAGGTGCATCACATCCACGCCAAAATCGCCGGGGCGCGTTTTGCCGACCAGCGCATTCATGTTCGCGCCGTCCATGTAGAGCAGCGCTCCCTTGGCGTGCAGAATGTCGGCGATCTTGTGAATCTCGCTTTCAAATACGCCGATGGTCGATGGATTCGTCAGCATCAGCGCGGCGGTGTCGCTACAAACGGCGCGCTCCAGTTGCGCCACATCCACCATGCCGTTTGCATTCGACTTCAGATTCTCCACCTGATAGCCGCAAATGGCTGCCGTAGCCGGGTTGGTGCCATGCGCGGAGTCGGGAATCAAAATCTTCTTGCGCGCGTCGCCTTTGGACTCATGATGCGCGCGGATCAGCAGAATGCCGGTGAACTCGCCATGCGCGCCCGCCGCGGGCTGCAGCGTAATGGCGTCCATGCCGGTGATCTCCGTCAGGCAGCGCTGCAACGTAAACAGAATGCGCAGCGCGCCCTGCGCGAGCGATTCCGGCTGATAGGGATGCGCCTCGGCCAGACCTTCCATGCGCGCCACGGCCTCATTTACGCGCGGGTTGTACTTCATCGTGCAACTGCCCAGCGGATACATGCCCAGATCAATCGCGTAATTCCAAGTTGAGAGCCGCGTGAAGTGGCGGATGATCTCAATCTCGCTCACCTCAGGCAGCGCCGCAGACTCCGTGCGCAGGCTGGCGCCCAGCAGACGCGCAGCATCCACCGGCGGCACATCCAACTCCGCCATGCGATAGGCTTTTTTGCCCGGCGAGGACTTCTCAAAAATCAGCCCTTCATTCTGGCTGACGTGCTGCGTCACCTTACGCGGCGTGCC
>JAJZCX010000190.1 GCA_021851625.1 Acidobacteriota bacterium
AAACACTCACACCCCTGGCCCCGGTTCGAGCCGGGCGGCGAGTGCGACGGAATCGGATCGATTCTGTTGTATTCTTACATATTTTTCTATATTGTATGCACTATGAAGACCGTTACCTTCCGCGCGCCTGAGGAAAAGATTTCCGCCTTGGACTCGCTTGCAGATGCACAAAAGCGCGACCGCAGTTTCCTGATCAACGAGGCCGTCGATCAGTATCTTTCCTTAAACGAATACCACCGCGACCTCATCGAACAAGGTCTGCGTCAGGATGCCGCGGGAAAATCCATTGCGCACGAAGAGGTGCGACGCAAGGCCGCGAGTTGGAACCTTAAAGGCAAAAAGTGACGGCGCACATCCGCTGGACTCCACTGGCCGCGGAGCAATTGCAGGCCGCACACATGTACATTGCCGCAGACAATCCCGCCGCCGCTGCGCGGCAAACGGCAGCCGTTCTACACGCTGTCGAACAACTTCCACGCTTCCCGGAGATGGGCCGCATTGGACGCGTCCACGGCACGCGCGAGTTGGTCATTCCCGGCACGCCGCTGCTGATCGCATACCGCGTGCGCAAGGATGGCATTCGCATACTGGCCGTGCTGCACGGGGCCAAGCGCTGGCCAAGACAGTTTTCTCATTGATCCGCACGTGCCCCGCGCGCGGAGTCTTTATACTGCGAAGAGACGCCATGCCATCCTTCCCACCCGTTGACGAACAGCTTGCCTACCTGCAAAAGGGCGCAGCCGAGATTATTCCCCAACCCGCACTGCGCGAGCGACTGGAGCTATCGCACAAAAGCGGCAAGCCGCTGCGCGTGAAGGCGGGATTCGACCCCACCGCGCCCGACCTGCACCTGGGCCACACCGTGCTCATCCGCAAGCTGAAACACTTTCAAGACATGGGCCACACCGTTGTCTTTTTGATTGGCGACTTTACCGGCCTGATCGGCGACCCCACGGGGCGCTCGGTGACGCGCAAGCCGCTCTCGCGCGAGGAACTGGACAAAAACGCGGCCACGTACAAGGCACAGGTCTTCAAAATACTCGACGCAGAAAAAACCGAGGTGCGCTACAACTCCGAATGGCTGGACAAGCTGGGCTTTGAGGGCATCATCCGCTTGGCGGCCAAGTACACCGTTTCGCAGATGCTGGAGCGCGAGGACTTCCATCAGCGCTTCAACGCCGAGCAGCCCATCAGCCTGCATGAGCTGCTCTATCCGCTGGCGCAGGGCTATGACTCTGTGGCGCTCGAAGCCGATGTGGAGATGGGCGGAACCGATCAGAAATTCAATCTACTCGTGGGCCGCGAACTCCAGCGCCACTACGGCCAGCCTTCGCAGATTGTGCTGACCATGCCGATTCTGGAAGGTCTGGACGGCGTGCAGAAGATGTCGAAGTCTCTGGGCAACGCGATTGGCATTCAAGAGCCGCCCTTCGAGATGTATGGCAAGCTGATGTCGATCTCCGACGAATTGATGTGGCGCTACTGGACACTGCTGACCGACCTGCGCCCGCAGGAGATTGCGCAGATGCAAAGTGACATCGCCAATGGCGGGCTGCATCCGATGGAGGCTAAGAAGCATTTGGCGCGAACGATTACTGCTGGCTTCCACTCGGAAGCCGCCGCGCAGCAAGCCGACGCCGACTGGGCGCGCCAGTTTCAGCAAAAGGAGATGCCGCAGAGCGCCGAAGAGGTGCACCTGAGCAAGGACAGTCTGGGATGGAATGCGGAGACAAGCTCCGTGCGTGCGGACAAGCTGCTGGTGCACTGCGCGCTGGCTGACTCCGCCACGGACGCCGCGCGTAGATTGAAGAGCAACTCCGTCCACATTGCCGATGCGCTGCACACCGCGCCGTGGATCCGCTTGGACGCACTGCCCGCGCGGTTGGCTCTTCGCGTTGGCAAGCGCGCCAAGCTCGCCGTGATCGAGTAGCGATGCGCGGGCAATTCTTGCCCAATAAGCGCCGCATCTAAACCGGAGACAGCCAGTGCCTTCCTTTTCAGCTTGGGACAAGCCCTGCGTGCAATGAAGGCACTGGATCCATGCGTTAGCGTAGCAACATACTTTGCCGCTTGAGCGCAGGCTTGGTTGCTCGCGCTGAATCTTGATTTTTCACTTCAAAAATCATCTGCCCAGAGGGCACATCGAAGATCACTTTGCCAAAATTGCTCAGGTAGGCCAAGCCGACTACACCGCTTGCCGTCTTCTTTTTAAGAACATTCGGCGTGGTTTGCAACAGAAAGACGGTTTGGTCCCCTGTCTGCATTCGCCCCATCACAATCGCTGGCATTCGCCCAATCTTTACTGGAAAATATCCGCCCAACCCGTAGGCCCACAGTCCATGGGAGCTTACAAACATTTCTTGAAGATTTTGTTTTTGCGCATACGACTGAAACAGCATTAGCGATACATCACTGCCCGTATCGACATCCACAACGGTAGGCATATGGGTACGCGTGTCCGTGGACAACGTAATTGATATTTCTGCTGAATGCTTTTTGTGGGCCAAGTTCACCACGCTACCCTCCCCCTGATAGTGGTACCCCTTGGCTGGGAGCAGGGTCAGCATCTGCTTTTGAAAGTCCAAAACAACCACATACTTCTGGAGCAAGGGAAAGCCCAGAATCCCGTCAATTCTGTGGTGATAGGCCACTTGCAAATCGTGGAGGTCCACCAGAGCCAATGCGTGTGCGACAGGAAGCTGTTCCAAATCAACGGACACATCCTTGTCCTCTGCCACCGCCACCATGCCCCCACCCAAGCCAATATCCTTTTCCCGTTGAATGCCTTCCGGCTTCAATCCCAGCATTTGGGAGGCATGCAGGTCCAAGATATTGCTTGTGGTTCCCGAATCCAACAAAAACTGCATCCCTGGGGTCCCGTTCACCGTCAGGCTGACGAAGATGTGTTGCCGATCACTTGCAAACGGCACCATCACGGAACTAGGAATCAAAGACGCAGGCATAGGATTCTGCCCAGCACTGGGCATTCCCGATTGCATGAGTACTGAAGAAAGTACGAGAAGCGCTCCACCGATCATGGCAGCTTCCTCCTTGGTTGCTACGATCCTACTGCATAATTGGTCTTAATCCAATGCATTTTTCTTGTAAATAGGCATACCACTTGTACTGGAACCCAGTTGGTTAGGGCGAAGATTTGGTGCATACTCAACAAAGATGGAGAGATTGGACGATCTGCTACGACAGGCGGAAATCGCCCACGGACACCTCTGCGCCGGACAGGTGCTGGGTGTGCGCATGGCCCTGCGCGGCTGCACGCTGCTGGGCATCACCGATCCACGCGGAACCGAACGCAAACGGCTGGTCACCTTTGTGGAGATTGACCGCTGCGCCACCGACGCCATCGCCGTTGTCACTGGATGCCGCTTGGGCAAGCGCGCACTCAAGTTCCGCGACTGGGGCAAGATGGCCGCGACATTCATCGACCTTTCGACAGGCCGCGCCATTCGCATTGCCGCCAAAGAGTCCAGCAAAGAGGCTGCGCGCGCGCTACATCCTGAAATCGAAAATAAAAATCAGCAGCAGATGCTCGCCTATCGCGAGCTGCCGGACGAAATTCTTTTCGCAGAAGCCTGGGTGTACGTGCCACTCAATGCGCGGGAATTTCCCGGTTACAAATCTGGGCGCATTGCCTGCGCAGTCTGCGGGGAAGGCATCAATTTCGACCGCTATGTGCTGCGCGATGGACAGACCCTCTGCCATGGCTGCGCCGACCCAGCCGCGCGCTACTATCAATCGCTGACAGCCGATGTAGCCCAGGAATCTGCGCCCATCCCTCCGAGCGATTGCAAGTGTGGCGGCTAAAGCTGCGCACGCGACTCGCCCCAGCCGCTACAATCGTGCCTACGGATGGACGCCAATCCTCAAATTGAATCCACGCAGCCGCAGCCAGCCCGCAGCCGGTTTGGCTGGCTGCGCGGCTCGCATCGGCACACGGCCTTTTCTGCTGCGCTGCTGCTGATGGCCTCCACGTTTCTGTCGCGCATTATCGGACTCGTGCGCGAGAAGATCATCGCCTTTTATTTTGGCGCAGGCGCGCAAACCGACGCCTACCGCGCGGCCTTTCAGTTGCCAGAGATGATTACGTATTTTCTGGTCGGTGGCGTGGCGTCGATCTCCATCATCACACTGCTCAGCCACTATCGAGAACAGGGCAAAGACGCCGAAGCGGAC
>JAJZCX010000191.1 GCA_021851625.1 Acidobacteriota bacterium
AGATAGAGAAAGCAAACCAGCGCGCCCACGCGGATCAACTTCTCGCGCAAGAGCGCATCCATCGTGATCGGCAACATGCGAAAGCCCCAGGTGTAGGCCAGAACGCTGGGCGCAACGCCAAAGGTGATCACGTCGGCCAGCGAGTCCAACTCGCGGCCAAAGTCGCTGGTAGTGTTGGTCATGCGCGCGATGCGCCCGTCGATGGCATCGAAGGGAATGGCCGCGCCAATGGCCAGCGCCGCATAATCAAAGTGGTGCGGCTCCAACGCAGAACCCAACATGCACTGCGCAATGGCATAGTAGCCAATGGCAATGTTGCCTGCCGTAAACAGCGAGGGCAAGATGAACATGCCCCGCCGTGCGGGCTGGTGCTCCCGCGTGGATGTGCTGCTCATTCTGCCGCACTCCGCATCTGCGCCGCGGCTGCCGCTGCGCCCGATGTGCTGCTGCGCGGCATCTTGGCCAAGACGGATGCGCCGCCGCGCACGTGATCACCGACGGCAATTTGCAACACGCCTTCCGCGGGGAGAAAAACATCCACACGCGAACCAAACTTAATCAGGCCCACACGTTCCCCTCGCGCCACGCGGTCGCCTGCTTTTTTCTGGAAGACGATGCGCCGCGCCAGCAGCCCGGCGATCTGCGTAAAGGCAACCGTGACGCCATCGTCGCCAGCAACCTCTACGCGATTCTGCTCGTTTTGTTCCGCAGATGCGGGATTCATCGCATTCAGAAACGCGCCTTTTTTGTACTGCACGCTCTGGATGGTTCCCGCGATGGGCGTGCGGTTCACGTGCACGTTGAAGACGTTGAGAAAGATGCTGATGTGGTGCAGTTCCTCTTCGCCAGCGATGAGGCTGCGAATCGCCGTCACTTTGCCATCCGCAGGCGAAACCACCCAGCCCTCGCCATCGGGAATGCTGCGCTCTGGATCGCGAAAAAACCAAAGAAAAAACGCGGCCAGCAACAGCGGCAGCGTGCAGAAGACGAGTGTGTGCGTCAGCACCCAAACCAGTGCTGCCACCGCAGCCAGACTCAAGCCGTAAAAATATCCATCTCGTACCATGCGTACTTGTGATTATACGGACATGCACCTATGCACGCGCAGCGTGACCTGTATGTTTTTATGCCGCAGACGGAGGCGAGCTGTAACTGCGTCCCACGGCTTCCATGCGATCTTTGACGCGCAGCTTCATCTTCTTCAGGCGCACAGCCTCCAGCCGATCTTCTTCGGTTGGATATGGCTTGGCCAGTATGGATTCCAATTGCGCGGCGTAAATGTGATGTTCCTCAGCCATGCGGCGAGGGTCGCCGTAGATGGCCCTGAAGTCCTGATGCAATGAGATTTCCATCCGCAAAAGCACCTCCAGTATTTGACTGGAGGCCACAGTACCACTGGAAAATCCGCAGGGCAAGCGCAAATTTTCAACAGGAAGAGGCTGCGCCGCGCTCCGCGATCCATGTCATTTGCAATGCGTCGTCTACTGGCTGGCTGTAGTAATCCGGGCGTCGCCCCACGGCCACAAAGCCCAGCCGATTGTAGAGGCGAACGGCCGGCGCATTTTCTGCGCGCACCTCCAGACGCACACTGTCCGCTCGCTGCTCTCCACACCACGCCTGCACGCACGCAACCAGCAATCGGCCAATGCCTTGCCTGCGCTGCGAAGGATCCACGGCCATATTTTCTAGTTCGCATTCGGCGGTATGCGCCGCGCGCAGCAGCGATGCGACGACGAAGCCAGTCAGGCGCTCGCCACGCCATGCGCAGAAAATTTTGCGTTGTGGATTGGAGTCGGAGGCTGTCGCAAAGATCGCCGCATACATGGAGCGCGACCACTGCGCACACCCCGATGCAGACTGTTGCACTGCGAGGATCACATTCAAGTCCGCAGGCGTACCAGGACGTATTGAAATTTCCTGCGAAGGCGCAGCCATCAACTGCTATCCTAGCGCAGGTACAAGCTGATGCGCATGTGCGCGCGCGAACAACTCCGCATCCGAGCGGCGCAGATAGTTGGCATCCAACGTGGACACATCTGCGAAGCGCTCCTCGCGCCAGCAGCGCGCAGCCAAGGTAAGCATCGGCTCCAATGTGGATGTAACCACCGCGACTCCTTCCAACTCTGCCAAAGCCGTCGCCACAGATTTTTCCGCAACAATGCAGCCGTCGTTGCGACTGACCCCGGCAAGCGCTGCATGCAGTGTGGCCGCAGTCTCCAGCGACTCGGAGACGCACTCCCACCCTGCATGACGATGGATACCTAAATAAAATTCACCGCGCCCGGCGTCCATCACGCTATAGACTTGGCGCGCTTCCGGGCTGCACTCCACAGCGGCAGCGGCCATCACCGCAAGGCGCGAAAGCGCCAGCACCGGCTTGTCCAATGCCTCAGCCATGCCCTTCACCGCGCTCAGGCCCACGCGCAATCCGGTGAAGGAACCTGGACCATTCACCACAGCGAAGGCATCCAAATCCGCCAGCGCCAAGTGATTTTCCTGGAGCATCTCCGCAACGGCCGGAATTAGACGTGTGGAAAATTCTCGCCCCGGCAGGGATGCGCTGTTCAATAGAGCCAGCGTGCCGTCGGCATCACTTTGCGCCAAGGCCGCCATACCGATTGTTCCCGCCGTATCCAACGCTAAAAGTCTCATGCCACCACCTCTGCGCTCTGGCAGATTTCTATCAACACGCCGCCGGTGCTCGACGGATGCACAAAGAAGTACAACTGCCCGCCTGCGCCAATGTTCAACGCATCCGAGACCAACCGCATTCCAGCCACCTTCATTTCAGCAAACACATCGGCGATGTCGTCCACCTGCAAGGCCACGTGATGCAGGCCCTCCCCGCGCCGGTCGAGAAAGCGTCCGATCACCGAATCTTCGCCCAGCGGCTCTAGTAATTCAATTCGGCTCTCGCCCGTCTGGATCATGGCCGCACGCACCTGCTCGTGCACAACCTCTTCGCTTGGCCCAACCTGCATTCCCAATAATTCATAAAACATACGCGCCTTGTCTAAATCGCGCACGGCAATCCCCAGATGATCGATTCGAAACTCCGCCACTCTTCACCTCATTGCATGGCTTCCGGTTGCAAACCATCCCAGCCCGCATCGGCAGGCAAGGTCAATCCCCCAGCGACAATACGGACTTTTTCTGTGCAAAGCAATTAACTCTTGAAGCACCTGCCTGCGAAAAAAATCCATCTAGTCTGTTGGACGTGCACAGGCGCATTTTGTTGCCCACGCAGAGCCGCAAACTGCCCTCCGCTTCTGTATCTGTATCATTTTCTTGAAGAATTTTTGATCATTTTTTTAGAATGATTTTGTTGATTATTTCTTAGGATGATTGTTGGCAGGCTCCCCCAGCAGTTCGCGCGCGATCACCATGCGTTGAATCTCGCTGGTGCCTTCGCCGATGGTGCACAGTTTCACGTCCCGATAATAGCGCTCCGCCGGATAATCTTTAATGAATCCGTAGCCGCCGTGGATTTGCACGCATTCATTACAAATACGCACGGCTGCCTCACTGGCGAAGAGCTTGGCCATGGACGACTCGCGCGTGGTCTTGCGGCCAGCGTCCTTCATCTGTGCAGCACGCAACGTCAGCAGACGCGCCGCGTCCAGTTCGGTGGCCATATCCGCCAACTTCCATTGAATGCCTTGAAACTCGCCGATGACTTTGCCAAATTGTTTGCGTTCCTTGGCGTAGTGCACGCTGGCCTCCAGCGCAGCCTGCGCGATGCCCAGCGCCAGCGCGGCAATCGAAATGCGCCCGCCATCGAGCACCTTCATCGCATCAACAAACGCCTCGCCCTCGCGGCCCACCAGGTTTTCCGTAGGAATGGCGCAATCTTCAAAGATCAACTCGGAGGTGTCGCTGGCGCGCAGGCCCAGCTTGTTTTCTTTTTTGCCGGGACGAAAGCCCGGCGTTCCTTTTTCCACGACAAAGGCCGACATGCCATGCACGCCTTTGGATTTGTCCGTGACAGCGATGACCAGCACTGCGTCCGCATAGTGGCCATTGGTGATGAAGGTTTTGTTGCCATTCAAAATCCACTGGTCGCCGCGCCGCACCGCCGTGGTGCGCGCACTGGCCGCGTCGGAGCCGGAGCCGGGTTCGGTCAGCGCCCATGCGCCCAGCCACTCTCCACTGGCCAGCTTGCGCACATACCGCTGCCGCTGCGCTT
>JAJZCX010000192.1 GCA_021851625.1 Acidobacteriota bacterium
ACCCGCTGCTAGCCTGGCCCAATGCGATTTCGGAAAATGATTTTTCAGGATGGGTGGAGGAGCGCGGCCACGGTTTTCTTAGCACCTGGGCAACGCAATACACACCGCTGCTCGAAATGCACGACCCCGATCAGACGCCGCAACAGGGCGGCCTGCTCTACGCGCACTACGGCAAAGGTCTGTACATCTACGCAGCGCTCGCACTCGACCGCCAGATGCCCGAGGGAGTTCCCGGAGCCTATCGCATCTTCGCCAATCTCATCAGCGCGGCGAAGAATCCGCAGTTGCGCTCAGCCTTCGAATAGCCCGGTTCATACACAACAACTGCACGCGCACGCAATGACAACAATGGGTACCACGCCACAGCATCCAGTGGTTGTCGCTAATACGTTGGAATGGATGGATCAATGCGCATCGACCAAGCGTCGATGCCACCGGCAAGCGATTGCGTGTGTGGAAAGCCCTGCTCCCGCATCCAATCGGTCACATGCAGCGAACGCACGCCATGGTGGCAGATCACAATGATGTGTTGATCGGGATGCAGCTCTTGCTGCAAGCGGTCGGGCAATTCTCCCATGGGAATGTGCATGCAGCCGGGCAGCGCACAGATGGAAATCTCCCACGGCTCACGCACATCCAACAACAAAAATGCTGGGCTGGTGGAAGTCTGCGTTTGTGCAGCGGAGGCCGAGTGCGCAGCAAGCTGCGCAGCCAATGCCTCCACAGTGATCTCAACATCCATGCACGGTCAGAATACCCGTGCGGGTGCGCTATTGGGAAGCGAGCGTGGACGCGGCAGGTAATGACGGCGGCGTGACGTGGCTGTTCATGGTGGAGAGCGCCTCCGCAAATGCCTGCGAGCGGATGTGCACTGTGCCTTGAAAGGGATCGTCAATGTCAGCAATGGCAACCAATACCAGCGAAACAGTTGCCGTTAACGCGAGCATCATCAGAAAATGTAGGCGCACGTTTTCACTACCAATAAAGCAGGCGGCGATGACGGTGATGACGCCGCAACCAATGAAATATTTCATCAAAAATCTGCCGCTGTATTCCCACGAAGAAAACGTATAGGCTGAGAGCCAGCCGTATGAATGTAGCGCAAAAGGTTTTGATCGTTGAAGACGAATTGAATGCCCGGCTGGGACTGGCCGAGCTGATCTCCGGCTGGGGATACCGCACGGAGATGGCCGAGGATGGCGTGGAGGCGCTGGAGAAGATTGCCAGCTTTCAACCCTCCCTGCTGGTGTTGGATATGCGCATGCCGCGCATGGATGGGCTGCAACTGCTGGCGCAGTTGCGCGAGCATCCAACCAAGCTGTCCGTCATCATGCTGACGGCGCAGGGCACCATCGACAGCGCTGTGGAGGCCATGCGCCTGGGCGCGTATGACTACATTCAAAAACCAGTCGATCCACATCGACTGCGCACGATTCTAGCCAACGCCAGCCGACAGCAGGAGACCGAGCGCGAGTTGGAGATTACGCGCCGCCGCCTGCGCGACACCGGCGTACTGGGTGCGCTGGTCGGCCAGTCCAAGGCCATGCAGGAGATTTTTGTTCTGATCGAGCAGATCGCTTCCAGCAACGTCTCCGTGCTGATTACCGGCGAGAGCGGCACAGGCAAGGAGATCGTCTCACGCACGCTGCACCAGCTCAGTCCGCGCGCGAACAAACCCTTTGTGGCCGTCAACTGCGCAGCGATTCCAGAAACGCTGATTGAAAGCGAAATCTTTGGCCATGAAAAGGGTGCCTTCACCGGAGCTGTGGAGCGTCGTGCAGGCTGCTTTGAATTGGCCGAGGAAGGCACACTGCTGCTCGACGAGATAGGCGAAATGCCCGTGGCTACGCAGGCCAAGCTGCTGCGCGTCTTGGAAGATCATCGACTGCGCCGCTTGGGCAGCAAAGTGGAGACGGCTGTGGATGTGCGCGTGCTGGCGGCAACCAATAAAAATCCACAGAGCGCGATTGCCGATGGCCACCTGCGCGGCGATCTGTTTTACCGGCTGAACGTCTTCAACATTCACATGCCGCCGCTGCGCCAGCACAAGGAGGACATCCCGCTACTGGTGGAGGTGATGATCCGCGACATGAACACGCGCCACGGACGCTCCGTGCAAGGCGTCTCCGATGAACTGCTGACGATCTTCGCCGCCTATGATTGGCCGGGCAATGTACGCGAACTGCGCAACACGCTGGAGCGGGCCGTGATCTTGTGCGGCGATGGAATCTTGCAACGTTCCCACCTGCCGCCGGGCTTTGGCGCGCAAAACGGCAGCGCAACGCTGACGAATGGCGAGCAGGTCGCCGTACCCGTGGGCGCAACTGTGGAGGCTGCTGAGCGCATGTTAATTCTGAAGACACTGGACGCGACTGGCAACAACAAGACGCGCGCAGCGGAGATTTTAGGCATCAGCTTAAAAACGCTGCACAATAAGTTGAAGGAATACGGGCAGTCCACGCCGGGAACTCTGGGCACGTAGCCAGAGGCTTTCCGGCAGAAAAATACACGGAATCGCTGCAAAACCAAAAAAAATCCGTCTTTGGGCCAAGTTAGCCTTACAATCGGGCCAGCCCTTCACGCGACGCAGCCTGCCGCGTGTGTGCCTGTGAGACAACGATGCGACTACGACTCAAACTGGTATTAACGGTTACGGCAATGGTCTTTGCCGTCGTCGTCGTGCTCTCTGGAATCTATTTGGCGCAACTGCTCTCTGAACGGATTGAGCAAACCTATCAACACAACGACATTACGGCGCATCAAGTCCTGCTAGCCACGCGCAGCGCATTGGCCACGGGGCTGGCGCAATCCACTGTACCCACGAATGACCCCAACGCGCTCCGTGCGGCCATGGTGACGGCACTACAAACGGATGCAGCGCTGCAACAGTTGATTGGCTCCATCATTCGCTACTCCCCGACGGTGTATGACGTAACGATTGCGGATGCCAATAACACCGCGCTGCTGAGCACCGATCCCACCTTGCAGGATCAGCCAACACCCAAGCGCCCGCGCTTTGATACGCTGCGCATGGCGAATCCATGGCGGCAGTTTCGCACCGTCTTTGGCCAACCCGCGGTGTATGACATTGATCTGTCCTTGAACCTGGGCTGTAAGCCATTTTTGACCGTGCATGTGGGCGTGCGCACAACGTTTTTGCGCGGAGAACTGGCTCCCTGGCTGCGGCTGGAGTTGGCCACGGTTCTGCTGGCGCTGCTGGTGTGTCTGGCCCTGGCCGCAC
Source organism: Acidobacteriota bacterium (assembly GCA_021851625.1). Taxonomy (GTDB): domain Bacteria; phylum Acidobacteriota; class Terriglobia; order Terriglobales; family Acidobacteriaceae; genus JAJZCX01. Next base: position 3,242 of record JAJZCX010000192.1, read on the forward strand.
TGCTATCCAATATGGCGCTGCGCCCATTGCAGGTGATTAGCGACCGACTGGATCAGTTCATGCTGCAAGCGCCGGAAGAGGCCGTAACGCTGACGGGCGAACAGCCCGCACTGCCCGCGCCCAAGGATGAAATCTCGCGCGTGGAAAGCAAGATTGAGCGCATGGGACAAAGAATGCGCAGCGTGGAAGAGGTCTTCTCTGCCCTGCAAACCAATCTGAATCAGGTGATGGAGAATTTGCAGGACGGCATCATGCTCTTTACACGCGATGCGCGCGCGGTGATGGTCAGCGACTCGGCGCAACGCTTTTTATCGCTGCAACAAAAGCAAATTCTCGGCATGGAACTGCACGAAATCTTTGACCGGCAAACAGCGCTGGGCCAGATGGTGCGCCGAGCCTTCAATGCGCGCAGGCCGATCCTACAACAGACGGTGCTGACAGAATCAGGCCGCGCGGTGCAAGTCTCGCTGGACTTCATTCACGACGAGGCCAGCGAGGATCCATCCGATACGCTGGGAGCTTTGCTGACACTGCATGACAGCGAATCCGTGAAGCAGATTGAGAACGAGTTGGAGGTCTCGCGCCGGTTGGCCGAGATTGGACGCCTGACCTCTGGCGTGGGCCATGAGGTGAAGAACCCCATCAACGCGATCGTGGTGCATTTGGAGCTATTGCGCGGCAAGCTGGAACGCAAAGAAGATGGTGCGGTGCGACACTTGGACATTATTCAAGGGGAGATTCAGCGCCTGGATCGTGTGGTGCAGACGCTGGTGGACTTCTCGCGCCCGGTCAATCTGGAGTTGGCGGTGTTGGATGTGGCGCAGGTGGTAGCCTCCGTGCTGGAACTGGCCGCTCCCGAACTGGAGAAGCGCCTGGTGCATGTGGAGAGCCTGTATCCAGCAACACCTCTCGCCGCACGCATGGATGGCGGGCTGATCCGACAAG
>JAJZCX010000193.1 GCA_021851625.1 Acidobacteriota bacterium
GGCCAAGCCAAAGGTCATCGGCCAGATCGAATTCTTGCGCACCCAGTTGATGGCCGTATCCAGCGAGGTGAGGATCACGCCATCTGGCTGTTCGTAGCCGTAGCTGACCTCTTGCACCTTCTGCCGGTTCTGGGCACTGCTTTCCAGGTTGCCAAAGAGGTAGCGGTCTTTGCCCGCGCTGGTCGCTGTTGTCGGATGCGTCGTGGCTGGGGTCATCGTCTCTGCCATACTTCCAGTATATCGCTGGTCGGTATGTAGACGTGCGCGCGTGCAATGGAGCCATGCCGAATGCCGGTGCGCATTCTTCCAATCCTGTTTAGGATAGAGAACAAAGATCCTTCCGCTGGAGAAAAACGCTTGTCCCTCAAGGTGGCTCTTCTTGGTTTTGGAACCGTAGGCAGCTCGGTGGCTCGCATTCTGTGCGATCGTCAGCCGCAGGGCATCGCACTGACGCACGTCTTCAATCGCAACGTGGAGCGCAAGCGCGCCGATTGGGTGCCCGCTTCCGTGCAGTGGACGAGCGACGTTGAGGCCATTCTGCGCTCCGAAGCCAACGTGGTGGTGGAGTTGGTCGGCGGACTCGATCCCACCGGCGTGTGGGTGCGCCGTGCGCTGGAAGCAGGCAAGTCCGTGGTCACCGGCAACAAGAAGCTGATCGCGCAAGATGGCGTGGCACTGGAGAAGCTGGCCCGCAAGCATAAGGCGCATCTGCTCTACGGTGCCGCCGTGGCGGGCGGCATTCCCATCATCCCAGGGCTGCGGCACGGTTTGGCCGGCGATACGATCACGCGCATTCAGGGCATTTTGAACGGCACTTGCAATTACATCTTGAGCCGCATGGAAGACGGCGCGCAGGCTGCGGATGCGTTGCAGGATGCGCAAAAGCTGGGCTACGCCGAGGCCAATCCCAGCGAGGATGTGGATGGATTCGATGCGCGCGCCAAGCTGGTGATTCTGTCGCGCATTGCGTTGGGCGTGGACTTGGCGCAGACGGGCATCGCCTGCAAAAGCATTACCGGCGTGGCCGCCATTGATTTTGAATATGCGCGCGAATTGCACTGCACCATTCGGCAGATTTCCCGCGTGGCGCTGCGCGACGGCAAATTCTACGCTGCGGTTGGCCCCACGTTGGTGCCGAAGACCTCACCGCTGGCCTGGTCGCATGGCACAGAGAACATGGTGCTGGTCGGCGGTAAATACGGTGGCGATGTGGTCTTCTCCGGCCATGGCGCAGGCGGCCATCCCACGGCCGTGGCGGTGGTCTCCGATCTGATCTCTCTGGCGCAAGGCGGCAGCGTGCAGGCCGAAGACGCTGCAAATGCGCCTGCAAAATCTGTTCCTGTCAGCGGAGAGTTTGTGCAGCGCCACTCGATTCGCCTGATCGTGCATGACCGCCCCGGCATCATCGCGGAGATCGCCGGAGCTTTGGCCGAGCAACAGATCAACATTCACGCCATCTTCCAGCGCCCCGGCTATCAGCAGGAGCATCTGCCGTTCGTCGTCACCGTGGAACCGTGCACCCACTCCGCGCTGCGCAAGGCGCTCGATCACTTTACCGGCAAGGGCTGGCTGGCCGAACCGCCGCTCGACCTGCCGATTTTGGAAGCGGAAGTTTAACGCGTTTTCATGTCAAGCATTCAAAAAAATTCTGGTGCCCCATACTAGCCGCGTTCTTTGCGGCTAGTGTGGGAGAGACCACAACGCATTCACGACCGGAAATACTCTGACGGAAAAATCCCTGGACGCACATCCAGATGAACAGCATGGATCGCGCACAACGTGAACACGCGGTGTTCCGGTTCACTTGCTGCGGGTACAGGCCCGTGCTACACTCCGGTTCCTTCCGGGGGAGTGCCTGTGCGCTGCGTTGAATTCTCACCTCCAGCGCTCCTTCTGCCCGGTTGCTGAGGAACGCGATGAACATCTACGCGAGCAAAGATATTCGCAACGTGGCTGTGGCGGGGCACGCGCACTGTGGCAAGTCCACGCTGGTGGAGGCGCTGCTGGCCACGGCGGGAGCCATCCCTGCGATGGGCCATGTGGACGATGGCACCGCCGTCACCGTGTATGACGAAGAGGATGTTGCGCGGCACACTACGCTCTCCAACGCCGTGGCCCACTGCGAGTGGAATGGCATCAAGGTCAATTTGATCGACACGCCCGGCTCCAACGCCTTTGTGCACGAGGCGCGCGCGGCCATGCTGCCGGTGGAGTTGGCCATGGTCGTTGTGGATGCAGTGCAGGGCGTGGAGCCGATGACGCAGCGCGTCTGGAGTTACGCGCAAGAGTTCAATCTGCCGCGCTTGGTGGTGATTCACCGCGTGGATCGTGAGCGCGCCGATCCGTTGGGCGTGCTGGATACGCTGCAAAAATCCTTGGGGCGGCAGGTGGCTGCTGTCCAGTTGCCCATCGGCGCGGAGGTTGGTTTTCACGGCGTGGTGGATTTGGTTTCCATGCGCGCGTATACATACACCGCAGACGGAAAAGGACGCGGCAGAGATATTCCCATTCCGCCGGAGATGGCCGAGCAGGCGCAGTCCGCGCATGAGGCGCTGGTGGAACTGGTCGCCGAGGGCAAGGACGAATTGATGGAGGAGTTTTTCGCCAAAGGAACGATTCCAGAAGAGGATTTGGTGCCCGCGCTGCATGAGGCGATTCGTGAGGATCGAATTTTCCCCGTGATCTTCGCCGCGGGGCAAAAGCAGATGGGCTGCGATCGATTGCTGGAGTTTTTGAGCGTGTATGCTCCCGCACCCAGCGAACGCGAGCCGGTGGCCGCTGTAGCTGGGCTGGGCGCGGCGCATGGCAACGGCAAGGCGGAGCACAATGGCGCGGCCAGCCCCGGCAACTGGCCGGTGGAGATGGTGACACGCGCGGTGAGTGATGCGGAGCCGCTGGCGCTGTTCTGTTTCAAAACACTCTCCGATCCCTTTGCAGGACAAATTTCCTTTTTCAAAGTCTTTTCCGGCTGCGCCCACGCCGACGATGCGGTGACGAACTTTACGCAGAATGCAGGCGAGCGTTTGGCGCATCTGTCCGTGATGCAGGGCAAGCGCGCTATCGAGGTGCGCGAGTTGCACGCAGGCGACATCGGTGCGGTGCCCAAGCTGAAGAACACGCGCACAGGCGATACGCTCGGCGAAAAAGCGCATCCCGTGCACTATGAGCCGGCCAAGCAGCCGGAGCCGGTGCTGGCGTATGCCATCGAGGCCCGCACGCGCGCCGATGAGGACAAGATGGCCAACGCGCTGCACCGCATCATGGAGGAGGACACGCAGGTGCGCTTTTACCGCGATGCGCAGACGCAGGAGTTTTTGCTGGCGGGCAGCGGTCAGCAGCACATCGAGATGGTCATCTCCCGGCTGCGTCGCCGCTACCACACGGAGGTGACGCTGCAAGCGCCGAGAATTCCATATCGCGAGACGATTCGCACGCGCGCAGAAGGCCACGGTCGGCACAAGAAGCAATCCGGAGGGCATGGGCAGTTTGGTGATTGCAAGATTCGCATTGAACCGCTGGAGCGCGGCGCGGGCGTGGAGTTTGTCAATCAGATTTTCGGGGGCGCGATCCCCAAAAATTTTATTCCTGCGGTGGAGAAGGGAATTCGTGATGCAGCCGAGCGGGGATTTCTCGCGGGCCATCCATTGGTGGATTTTCGCGCGACGGTCTACGACGGCTCTTACCACGAGGTGGATTCGAACGAACTCAGCTTCCGCATCGCTGGGCGCTTGGCCCTACGCGCGTGCATGGAGCAGGCCCGGCCCGCGTTGTTGGAGCCAATTCTGCACGTGGAGATTCAAACGCCAGAGGCATTTGCAGGCGCGGTGATGGGCGATTTGAACGGTCGTCGGGGCCGCGTGGTGGGCATGGATTCGAGCGGCGCAGGGCAGACGGTGATCGAAGCCGAGGCCCCCATGGCGGAGATGTTGACCTATGGCGTGGACCTGACCGCGATGACGCAGGGGCAGGGCAGCTTCCACGCCGAGGTTGGACGGTATGATTTTGTTCCGGCTGCGTTGCAGGAGAAAGTGGTAGCCGCCTCGCGCCAGCTTGCTCATGTGGGCGCGGCGGATGAGGAATGATTCCACGACAACAAACCCGTGGAGCATCGGCAGGCACTGGCGCGTGCGCGCCGTCTTCGTTATAGTCGCAACATCCCACGCAGGATGCGATGACAATAGTG
>JAJZCX010000194.1 GCA_021851625.1 Acidobacteriota bacterium
CGACGTGATCACCTTTGGCGTTGCGCCCAGCGTTCTGGCCTACACCTGGGGCTTTCGCATGTTGCCGATCACGATGGATGCGCTCTTGCGCGAGAAGTTGATCCGCGTGGGCGCGCTGGTTTGCTTCCTCTATCTCATCTGCGGGGCTTGTCGCTTGGCGCGCTTCAATATCAGCTCCGACGCGACGCCGAAAAATCCCGGACGCCCGGGCCGGAAATATTTTGTGGGCATGCCCATTCCCGCCGCTGCGGGTGCGATTGCGGCTATTGTGCATTTCTTTGGCGGCACGCCGGTCTTTAACGGCTGGGTGGCCGGTGGATGGATGCTGATGGTGGGCCTGATCGGATTTCTCATGGTCAGCACTTGGCGTTTTTGGAGTGGCAAAGAGATCAATCTCGCCAATCGCCACCCTTTCCAGATTCTCGTTTTGATCGGCGCAACCGTTTGCGTAGTGGTGCTTTTTTCGCAGACGATGCTCTTTATTCTCGCGCTGGGCTACATGTTCTCCGGCATCTTCGCGCGCATGGCCTACTCTTGGCAGCAGCGATGGCGCCGTGCTCATGGTACGCAAGAGCACGCAATCCACTCTCCGTCAGAGTCAATCAGCGGCGGACAGAAATAACGGACAGGTCGAATGCAATCCATACCGAAAAAAATTGCCATTGTTGGCGCAGCCACTTTGCTGGGCAAAGAGTTGAATGAGGTGCTTGCTGCCTCCATCTTTGTCACCGCAGAACTGATTTTGATGGATGACGAAGAGGCGCTGGGCAAGCTGGAAAGTACCGGCGAATCCGTCACCTTTGTGCAGCGCATTGAGCCGGAGTCCTTTCGCGGCTGCGATGTCGTCTTCTTTGCCGCGCAACCGGAGGTCACCGAAAAGCATTGGCAGGCTGCGCGGCAGGCGGGTGCCTGTGTGGTGGATTTAAGCGGAGCGCTTGAAGCCAAGCCGGGCACGCGCGTGCTGGCTCCCTGGTTGGCTGCGGAGTGGCCCGCTTCTGCGCTTACACTGTTGCCCGATCTGCAAACCGTGGCGGCGATTCCTGCTCACCCGGCGGCCCAATTGCTGGCGCTGTTGGCTGCGCGCCTGCAAGCGGCAGCGCCGCTGCGCGCACTCTGGGCCACGCTGCTGCTTTCTGCCTCTGAGCACGGCAATGCGGCCATCATCGAACTACATCAGCAGACCGTGAACCTGCTCTCCTTCCAATCGCTGCCGCAGGATGTCTTTGGTGCTCAGGCCGCCTTCAATCTTGCCATTGCGCTGGGCGAAGAGGGCCAAGTGCAGCCTGCGCGCATTGCCGAGACCATTGAACGCCACTACACGGCATTAGCCTGTGGCAAGCTGCCAGAGTTGGCGCTGCAAGTGGTACAGGCTCCGGTCTTCCACGGCTCGGTGCTCTCGGCTGCGATTGAATTGGAAACGGCAACTGCGCTCGATGCGTTGCAACGCGCGCTGGCCGGCGAACATGTCGAGGTGCTGACCGAGATGGCTGCGGCTCCGGGCAACGTGGGCATCACGGGCAATGAAGTCGTCACGGTGCTGCTGCGGCCAGCGGCTGGCAAGGGCACTGGCACGCGCTACTGGCTTTGGATTGCTGTGGACAATCTACGCTTGGCCGCGCTGAACGCTGTGGCTTGCGCGGTAGAGATGAGCCGCCTGCGCCCGCAGGGAAAGGTACAGTAAGCGGACGCTTATGAGCAACGCGAGCCTGTGCTACATCTGAAATTTTCTTTGGGTAGGTGCTGCTCTCAGATTTGGTGCCGAAGAAGGGACTCGAACCCCCACACCCTTGCGAGTACGTGGACCTGAACCACGCGCGTCTGCCAATTCCGCCACTTCGGCATCTGGAGAAAGCGTTCAACAGGCTTGTTGAACGAGCATTACTCTTCCATCATACAACGTCAGCGGCAAGAGTCAACTGCGGTGGATCCGCGCGGTAGTGGCCAACTTGCAGGCTGTTGGATCGCTCTCTACATCCCTACCCAAAGACACGGAGTCATTCTGAACGGAGTCCTCGAATGCGGACGGAGTGAAGAATCCAGAGGGGGATGGCTGGGTAGATGCAGCGGTAATTCTCTGGATTCTTCCTTTCGCTACGCACCATTCAGAAGGACTCTTTCTTGGTTTCAAATCGTCCACGACTCTACGCTCCCATTGCGCGCGAAAATCATTGCCCGACCAGAGCCGCAGCCGTGTAGGATGACTGCAACGCGAGGTTGTATCCATGAAGAACAAACCAGCCGCCACGCCGCACCCGCAGCCGGATGGCGCGATTCCTGCGCAAATCTCCGAGCGTCTGCGCGCGCTGCTGCATGATCTGGGCAATGCGTTGGAGATCGTTGTGCAGGCGGAATATCTGCTCAGTAATTTTGCGGAACTGCCCGCGGAGGGCCAAGAATGGCTTGGCCTGCTGCGTCGGGGAACGCAGCAGGCCGTGGAGTTAAATCAAACCCTGCGCGAAGAGGTGCGCAGGCATGGATAATCCTGTAAGGAATCTACGGGGCTGTGTACGTTCCATCGATTTCCGCATAGGCTCTTTTGCTACTAATCGGCGCAGGCGATACAACGGGATAATTTTGTCCATAGACACCTGAAAACCATGAAACGCTGGTGCCGCTGCTGGGTGCGGGAGCAAATCCGGGAACGGTTGACAAATCGGGTACGGTCCAAGTCGCAGCGCCGTTCAAGTATGTCGAGGTTGCATCGATGTCGAGATAATAGATGGATTGTGGCGGGTTGGTTTGTGAATAGGGCGGCCATTGCATCGAGCCAAATGCACCCGTGGATGTAAGACTCGTGTCTGAGAAGCCTGGGTATGCAATGTTGAAGGTAGGCCATGCTGCGGCGGTTGGGGCAGCATCGGAGGTTGGCAGCGGGGCAGGGAACGCAAACGATGTCGTCTGCGGGCTTGTGACAGGTGTCTCAATATAGGTGCCGACGGTTGCAAGCGTGGTCTGGGCGTTTACGCTTGCCTCAAGAAGATAGTAGTCTCCCGATTGCTGCTGAGAGGCAGGGACGGCATCGTATGCGAAGTTTCCAAGGGATGGTTGATGTTGCGTGACTTCAAAGCCGATTCCACCCGATAAGAAGTAAAGCGAAAATAGTCCGGGAGGTCCCCAGCCACTGGGCGCATTCTGATATGTTACCGGCACGGTAGTGATTTCGTCGCCAGTGTTGAAAATAACTGGATTCCCGCTATTGATCTGCCCCGGAATGGTTTGAGAACGAAGAATATATGTGGCCAAAGGATTGAAAGTTTTATCCTCTGCTATCACTGCAAAATCACTCGTGCCGTTCACGAGACTCATGGAAGCAGTTCCAGAATTTCCATTAATGAATCCACCTCCCAATGAACTTTCAACAAGGATGTATGCAGTGTTTGGGATGGTGGTTGCGTTGACGTTCAGAGTAACCGTGTTGGGAGTTTGGGTCGTGGCCGTAGAAAAATTAGAGCAACTGGATAAAGCTGTAACAGTTGTGCCGTCCTGAACGCTTTGCTCGCGGATAAATTCTTGGGTTTCGTTTGTTACTACAGTGCCAGTCTTTGTGGACGGATATGGCGTGCAGGCATAGGCGTAAGCGTAGTTTTGCGTGCCGGATGGGACGGAGATGGTGAATTGCCCATTCTGGAGAGTCGTCGCCGTCCATGCGCCGGTTCCGACCTGCGTGGCTACTGCGGCTGGCATGATGCTGCTGGAGGTAAACTGCACATTGATGACGGTGGGCTGCGGGGTGGGACCTCCCCCTTGCCCCGGCAAACTGGTGGCTGAAGAACCGCCGCATCCGGCGAGGAGCGCAATGCCAGCGATGCCAAGTAGCAGCAGAATTCGGGCGCTTGCTTGCATGCTTGGTTGTGGGAGTGCGAAGACTCAGGATGAATTTGTCGGCTGCTGGCGACACACGTGTTGTAGGGCATGGACAGGAAGCTCCAATTTGAAGAGAAAATATAAATTGATATGCTCCGCCAGCGTAGCTAAAAATGATTGGGTCGGCAAGGAATTTCTTTTTCAAAAGTAGCTGTTTGCACAGGTATTATGGGTGCGTAGAACGGTTTAGACAACTATTTTCTTCCACTTATTGTCGAAGTTTGGCGCGGGGCACGAGTTATAAGTTGGCTTCCTTGCTCATCCATCGATCCAGAGAGAAAAAGCCTGCGCCGAAAATAAGAATCAACAG
>JAJZCX010000195.1 GCA_021851625.1 Acidobacteriota bacterium
CGATCTGGCCGGTGCGGCGCCGCGCTCGCATGAGAGCAACACGCCCTCGCTGCCCCAGCCCGCATTTCCAGAGGCCGCAGCCATGATGACCTTCGTCAACATGGACTCCGAAGGCTTGACGATTCTGCCCACGCACCGCGTGGTCTTTGGCCTCAGCGGTTTTGACACAGCCAAGTTTTTGGAGCAGGCCAAGGCTTTTTTCACCATACAGCCGTTGGCCGAACAGGCCGACGCTACAGCCTTGCAAAAGACGCTGACCGAAGCTGGAGCCAAAGGTTCGGCCTTTATCGCCGTCACGCGCACGGGCAAATATCTGTTGCAATCCAACCCTGCGGCGATCGATGCCGCACTCGGCACGCTGGCCGAACGCCAACGCAAGCTGGACGTGGTGCAGTTGCACAAAATTATTTTGGAGAAGCTGCTGGGCATCTCCGAGCAGGCGATTCTGGATCAAACGCATCTGCGCTACCTGCGCGATGCGGGCGAAGCCGTGCAGCAGGTGGCTGACGCGCAGGCCGATGTCACCTTCCTGATGAATCCGGCCACGCTCGACCAGTTGCGGGAGGTGGCCTTTGCAGGGGATGTGATGCCGCAAAAGTCCACGGACTTTTTCCCCAAGCTGCTCAGTGGCCTTGCCATCTATGCGCTGGATTAGCGATGCAAAACGAAGACAGCACTGCGCAGCCGCCTGCATTCCCTTGCTGGCGGCTGCGGTTGTTTTTGCGCAACAACCATCAGGCAGACCGGTTGTTGCTCCACCGACCCCACCGGGAACCAGCGCCGTTCTGAGTGCGACTCCATCCAAACCTCCTGCACCCGTTTCGTATCGCGTGGTTCTGGACCCAGCCCACGGCGGAGCCGACCCCGGCGCGGAGCTACAAACCGGACTCGACGAAAAAACATTTACGTTAACGCTAGCTCAAGCCGTTGCCGCAGAGCTGCGCGCGCATTCGATTCCCGTCACGCTTACGCGCACTACAGACGTTGCTCTCACGGGGGGAGCGCGTGCGCAGGCGATGAATCTGCTGCACGTGGCGGCCTGCATTTCTTTGCATGCAACGGCCTCTGGCAGCGGCGTGCATCTATATACCTCAGCGCAGGTGCAGAGCGCCACGCCCGATGGCCAGCGCGAATTCGTTCCTTGGCGCACGGAGCAGGCCGGATATGTCGAGCGCAGTTTGCGCCTGGAGTCCGAGGTGAATTCTGAGTTGACGCGCGCGCACATCCCCGTGCTCATGGGCCGCGCCACACTGATGCCGATGGAGTCTGCCGCCTGCCCGGCTCTTGCCGTCGAGGTTGCGCCGCTCAACGACGGTACAACGCTCTCGGATGCGAAGTATCAACAACAAGTGGCGGATGCGCTGACTGCGGCGCTAATCGACTGGAGCGCCGACTGGAAGGTGCAGCCATGATTCCGCGTTGGCAGCAGATTATTTTTTGGACGCTGTTGCTGAGCACCGTGGGCATGGCCGCGTACTTGATCCGCCTGCGCAGCCGTACAGAAAATCGCCTGCTGGCCGTGCAGGATACTGCCCCGGTGGTTGCATCTGAGGATGCGCCTAATGCACCCGTTACGCTGCTGATCGCCAGCGACTTTGAGGGCGCGCTGTTGCCCGTGCAGCGCTTTGCTCCCTTGCCAGAGGAGCCAAGCGCCCGCGCCAAAGCCGTGCTCACCGCGTTGTTTGCGGAGTATGCCACGCCGGAGTCGCCGCATCCGCTGGCCGCGCTCACAGCAGTTGACACCGTATATTTGCTGCCCGTCCCTGCATCAACGCCCGCGTCTACCTCCATGACTGCGTCGGGGATTGCTCCCGCACTGAACCGTGCAACTGCGCCCACGCCGATTCCCGCGGCGACGCCCCCGACTGCACCTACCGCGGACGCACCAACCACGGATGTGCTGGCGTCCCCGCTGTTGGCTGTGGTGAACTTGAATGGGGATTTTGTCGCGCACCATCCCTCTGGCATTGAAGTGGAGAACCTGACTTTGCTTTCTATTGTGAGCACGCTGCACGCCAATCTGCCACAGATCACGCGCGTACATTTTCTGGTCGATGGCCAACCCAAAGATACGCTGGCCGGTCACGCCGACCTGACGCAGGATTACTGGACCGCCGCCATGCCCATTACCAGCACTGCCGCTACGCCAGAGGTGCAACGATGAGTGCTGCTTTGCGCATTGGAGTCTTTGACTCTGGCTTTGGCGGCCTCACCGTTTTGCGCGAACTGCTGCCGCAGGTGCCGCAGGCGGAGTTCTTCTACGTGGGGGATACGGCGCGTCTGCCCTATGGTTCCAAATCACGGGCCACGATCGCGCGCTATGCCGTCGAGAGCGCGCAGTTCTTGGTTGCGCAGGGCATCGAGTATCTGGTCATCGCTTGCAATACGGCCAGCGCACTGGCGATTGAGGAAATCCGCGCCGCCGTGCGTGTTCCCGTCCTGGGCGTGATTGAGACCGGAGCAGCCAGTGCAGCGGCAATCAGCCGCAGCCGCGATGTGCTAGTGCTGGCCACCGACGCCACCGTGCAAAGCCACGCCTATGCGCAGGCCTGCGCCCAGCATGGTTTGCGCGCGCTGGAAAAGGCCTGCCCGTTGCTGGTGCCGCTGATTGAAGAGGGATGGACGGAGCATCCGGTGACCGCAGAGGTGTTGCGTATTTATCTGCACGAGGCGCTGGAACAGGCGCAAGCTGCCCAGATGCAACCAGACACGGTGCTGCTGGGTTGCACGCACTATCCACTGCTGCGTCCGTTATTGGAGCGCACGCTGCCCGTGTCGATGCGCATTTTGGATTCGGCGGCGACCACGGCGGAGAGCGTGCATCGGGATTTGCAGGCTCGTTCTATGTTGCCTGCGCAGGTTATAACCAGGCTGCACGCTGCGGCGGAAGCACCATCGGCCAGCCGCTGCCATTTTTATGCGACCGATTCGATTGAGAAGTTTCAACGCCTGGGTAGTCGCTTTTTGGGTCAGGCCATGCATTCGGTTACGCTGATGGACATCGGCGGCTGATATGCTGGAGTTTCACATTTTTATGAACGCTAAGCGGCTCGCCGCGAAACGAAATAGGATGTGTGCTGGCCTGGCTGGCCTGCATCCATGGAGGATACATGTTGCATCTGGAAAACCGAGTGGCCGTCGTATTTGGATTGGCCAATAAGCGCTCCATCGCCTTTGCCATTGCGCAGAAACTGCACGCCGCAGGCTGCAAGCTGGCCGTCACCTATCAAAACGAGCGTATGAAGCTGGAGGCAGACAGTCTGCTGGCCGATCTGCCCGGAGCCGAGAGCTTCCAGTGTGATGTCTCCTCGGACGCGGAGATTGAGCGCCTCTTCGCACAGCTTAAGGAGCGCTTTGGCAAGCTGCACGTGCTGGTCCACTCGGTCGCCTATGCTCCCGCAGAAGATCTGAAGAAGGACTTTTCGCAGACCTCGCGCGAAGGTTTTCGCATCACACATGACGTCAGCGTCTACTCGCTCATCGCTGTCTCTTGCGCCGCCGCACCGCTGATGACTGAAGGCGGCAGCATTCTGACCATGACCTACTACGGTGCGGAAAAAGTGGTTCCGCATTACAAGGTGATGGGCGTGGCCAAGGCCGCGTTGGAAGCCACGGTGCGCTACCTGGCTCACGATCTGGGAAGGTACAACATTCGCGTCAACGCCATCTCCGCCGGGCCGATTAAGACGCTGGCCGCACGCGGCATCGGCGCGTTGGGCGACATGCTCAAGTACCACGAGGAGCGCGCACCGCTGCACCGCAACACGGAGCAGGCGGAAGTCGGCGGCGTCGCTGCGTTTCTGGCTTCAGATTTGGCCTCTGGCGTCACCGGCGAGGTGATCTACGTCGATAGCGGCTACAACATCATCGGCTTTTAGGCCGAAGCACGCTTCGGGCCGGGAATATCCTCCATTTTCGGCCCGGAATCTGCCCTCCATTTTTTCTATCTTTTTCCGCTTCTAAAGCGCATAATCCCCTTATGCAGCCCACAATGGATTCTCAGCTGGGGCGGGCCACGCCAACGGCTCCGGTTGCTGCGCCGTTCCGCGCGCAACCGGATGTGCATCCCTGCACAGTTTGTCCGAATTGTTCGGAGCCATTGGAAAACCGTCGGTGCAAGCTGCTCTGCAACCGTTGCGGATACTACATGAGTTGTGCGGACTACTAC
>JAJZCX010000196.1 GCA_021851625.1 Acidobacteriota bacterium
GGATCGTTGTGGACGGCGCGCGCCGCTGCTGGCTTGCGTGCTGTATTTTTGTTTGATCTCAGCGTTGACGCCCTTTGCGCCCAGCTATGCGGTTTTTTTGATTCTGCGCGCGCTCTATGGCATTGGCATGGGCGGATACTGGGGCATTGGCGCGGCGCTGGTGATGGAGAGTACGCCGGCGCGCAGGCGCGGCATCGTCTCTGGAATTTTGCAGGCAGGCTATCCGCTGGGATATTTGTTGGCCGCTGTGGCCATGCGCAGCATCGAGCCGCATTTTGGCTGGCGTGCGCTCTTCTTTTGCGGTGTGGCGCTGGCTGCCGTCATCGCCGCGTTGACCACGCAAGTGGCCGAGCCAGAGGCGTGGACGCTGCATCGACTGCCCGGCCTCCGGCAGATTGTGCGTGTGCTGTATGAAAATCGCGGCGGCTTTCTCTACTTTCTTGCTGTGATGGCCGTGATGTCCTGCCTGTCGCACGGCACGCAGGATTTGTATCCCGACTTTTTGAAGTCGGTGCATCATTTTTCCAACGCGACAATTTCTGCGTTGGCGATTGTGTACAACTGTAGCGCCATCGTGGGAGCGCTTTGCATTGGGGGACTTTCCGAGCGCGTGGGTCGCCGCAAAAGCATTCTGCTGGCCTTAGGTGTGGCATTGCTGGCGCTGCCAGCCTGGGCTTTTGGCGGTGGCTACGCGGCGCTGCTGGCTGGCTCGGTGCTGATGCAGTTTGGCGTACAGGGCGCGTTCGGTGTGATCCCGGCGCATCTCAACGAACTCTCTCCGCCCGCCATTCGCAGCCTGTTTCCAGGATTTGTCTATCAACTGGGCGTGCTGATTAGCTCGCCCGCCGTCACGATTGAATACGTGCTGCGCGACCACATCGGCTACGAGTGGGCGCTGGTGCTCTTTGAGTTGTGTGTGCTCGTCCTATTATTTTTTCTTTTCGGATTTGGCCCAGAACAACGCGGTAGAAATTTTTACGCGACGGACGGCAACGGGAACTAACGCATTCAATTCAAGATCGGTGCGACTGCAACCCACGTAGGTAAAAAAGTTGTGCGTAGTGGGAAATTATTTCACGCTGCACAGACTGATCGCCGCACAAAAAAGTTTTCTACATCGCGCAACTCTCGCTGTGGGCCTGTGTTTGCTCCAGTGTCCTTCAGTTGCATCCGCTCCATATTGTGCGGGGCTGAAGTCGATTCAAAAATCTTTGCAGGAAAAGGAAAGAAGCATATGCACACCCAACGTTTGTTTACAGGACTGCTCGCAGGCGCGCTGATCGCCGCATTGGCTGGCTGCTCCGGCAGTGGTCCTATGTCTGGAACAACCACCCCCAGCGCGCAGACCGGGTCCGTTTTTTTGGCGGGCACGGATGCGCCTTTGCCCAGCATTGTTTCCTTTCAGGTACAGGTGACGAATGTGAGCGTCTCCGATGGAACCAATCCTCCGGTCTCCATCTTGAGCACACCGCAGACGATCGACTTCGCCCGTTTCAACGGCCTGCAATCTCTACTGGATTTCAATGCGATTCCTGCGGGAACGTACACAACCATCACGGTCTCGTTGGCAAACCCAGTGCTGGCGTATTTGAATACGTCGCAAACCGGTGCGCCGCCGACGATCAGCAACGTGCCGAATCCGACGCTGCTCAGTTCCACCGCGACGGTGCTGTTGCCGACGCCCTTCACTGTGACCGCTGGGCAGAACATCGGTCTGCAGATGGACTTTAATCTGCGCAACTCTATTCAGGTAGACGCGAGCGGTCAGGTGACCGGTGTCATCAATCCGAACATCAATTTCACTGTGTTGACACCGGGAACGCCAGATGCGGAGATCGATGAGTTCAATGCGTCCGTGGTGAGCGTGAATGCTTCAGCAGATACCTTCGTAGTGCAGAATGAACATGGCAAGCAGTTCACCATTGCGGCCAACAGCAGCACGGAGTGGGACAACAATGCGACCATCAACAGTCTGACGCCGAACCAGACCATTGTCACGCTCTCTGGGCAACTGGATTCGAGCAGCCAGACGATTAATGCGTCTGACATCGCGATTCTGTCGCAGAGCGGATTCTATGCAGGCGGCCTTGTCACCTACGTCAACCCGACGAGCGGCGCGGCAAAAAATTTCAACATGTATGTACGCAGCACGCTGCCGACAGGCACGGGCGTAACGCTGGGCCAGCTTGCCAATGTGAACCTGACGGGCAGTGAGAAGTTCTCCATCTTCCGCCGTCACACTCCGTTTTCACAGTTCCTGTTCAGTTCCAGCATGATGGTCGTCGGCCAGCACGTTGCGGTGGGTGGGCCAGCCAGCGGCGCGGCGAATGCGCAGAGCCTCTCCGTGGGGCGCGTCGTGCTGCTTCCAAGCGGAATCTCTGGAACGGTGGTTGCAGGCAGTGTCGATCCATCTACCAGCAGCTTCCAGTTGAATGCTGATGGTCTCAAGGGCATCCTGTTCAACGGGCCGGTCACGGTCTACCTGACGGGTGATACTGGATTCCGCTTTGGCTTCCACGGCATTGGCGACCTGCAGAATGCCGGGACAGCGCAGGTGCGCGTGGTTGGATTTGTTCTGAAGGATCCGACCTCAGGCAACACGATCATCCTCGGCAAGTTTGTGGATGACAAGCACGCTATCGACCAACAGGACAGCAGGGATGGTTCGCACGACAACTAGTCGAGCAAGAATTCACCCTTGGCGGCCATGCGATTGCGCTCGCGTGGCCGCATTTTTTTTTGCATCGGAACTGCCCTCTGGGTCATCTGGCAGACAGGACGGCCCGAAGGGCGTCGCATATAATCGACTATGCGGGCAAGAAATGGCGAAAATTCCACCATTTTGTGCGCGCAATCACAAAAAGCGGCTTGACGGGTCGCGGCAGCCTGCCGCACTCGGCAAGTGGTGCAGGATTGAGGGGTTATGACGACGAACGCGACGCTTCCCATGCAGACCGATTTTCACCGGGAACTCTTGGAATGGATTGAAGCCTTCGACGACATCGTTGTCCGCGAAGGTGCCGAGCCAAGCACTGAGTTGCTGGCGGCACTGAAGCAGCGCGCACGCGAGGCGGGCATCTCCGTTCCCGGAGAACTGACCACGCACTATGCCAACACCATTCCCAAGCATGCAGAGGTTCCGTATCCGGGCGACCGCGTGCTGGAGCAGCGCATTGAGAACCTCATTCGCTGGAACGCGCTGGCCATGGTGCATGGCCAAAACAAAAAAGATAGCGGCATCGGCGGCCACATCGCCACGTATTCTTCCTTGGCTACGCTGCTGGAGGTTGGCTTCAACCACTTCTTCCACGCCAGCTACGGCGACCAGCCGGGCGACTTCATTTACTTTCAAGGCCACGCATCGCCGGGCATTTACTCGCGCGCATTTTTAGAGGGCCGATTTGACGAGCAGCGCCTGTTGAACTTCCGCCACGAACTACGCGGAACGCCGGGCCTGTCGTCGTATCCACATCCTTGGCTGATGCCGGACTTTTGGCGATTCCCAACGGTTTCGATGGGCATTGGCCCGCTGAACGCGATTTATCAGGCGCGCTTCATGCGCTATCTGGAAAGCCGCAGCTTGATTCCACAGACGCCGCGCAAGGTCTGGGCCTTCGTTGGTGACGGCGAAACGGACGAAGTGGACACGCTGGGCGCGCTGACGATGGCCTCGCGCGAAAAGCTGGACAATCTGGTCTTCGTGGTCAACTGCAATCTGCAACGACTGGACGGCCCGGTGCGCGGCAACAAGCGCATCATTGATGAACTGGAAGGCGTCTTCCGCGGCGCGGGTTGGAATGTCATCAAGGTGATCTGGGGTTCCGACTGGGATGCGCTGTTTGAGCGCGACCACACCGGCCTGCTGCTCAAGCGCATGGAAGAGGTGGTGGACGGCGAATACCAAGCATACAAAGCCAAGGGCGGAGCCTATCTACGCCAGGAGTTTTTCGGCAAATACCCCGAACTGCTCGAACTGGTCAGCCACTTGAACGATGATGAATTGATTCATCTGCATCGCGGCGGCCACGATCCAGTCAAGGTCTACAACGCCTACAAGCGCGCCACGGAGCACACCGGCGGGCCGACGGTGATCCTGGCAAAAACCGTCAAGGGCTATGGCCTCAGCAGCACGCAGTCGCGCAACGCCTCGCACCAAGAGAAGA
>JAJZCX010000197.1:0-2052 GCA_021851625.1 Acidobacteriota bacterium
CAGGAGCCGGCCAGTTCCTTGCAGGCCGAGGATCAGGAACGCGCACAATATCGCAGCGAAGTGGTTGCACGCTCGGATTACTTCCACATGGGCGAGGGAATCTAGAGCATTTTCTGTCAGTGTGTTAACGGGGGAAAGAGCCGTGGTGCTGACCGTCCCCCCACTCAAGCAAAAAATCGGCTTGCATGGGGCACCCGCTGGGAACGACAGCGGCATGGCAGGTGCGATTTCTTTCGCCCCCGCGACGAGTCATTCTGAGCGGGTGAGTTGGTTTTCAGAAATCACTGATTTATCGAGGGACAAATAGCACGTTTGTGGCTGTGCAGGAACCGTGCAGGCGATTTCTCGATTTCTGTGCATTTCTTGAACGCGAGACACCATTTTACAGGCACGATTCATAGTTTAGAGGCTGTGTCCCAAGCCCATGCCGTGTTCAATGACCGGCGCGATTTCCGGCTGCGGCGGTTTGATGGATTGCTCCGGCTTTATCGCTGGAGCGTGGGCGCTCTCGTGGGATACGTCATGCCCCAATGCTTGCGGCAGCTTCTCGCGGTCGTTGGTGTAAAGCTGCGCGTCCTCCGCTCCGCGCGAGACGGCAACGTATGCCATGCGGCTGTTGAGCAGGTCTTTCGCGGCCAGTGCGGTATCGACGTGAATCAATACGCGCTCGGCAGTCTGATCCTGGCTGGAATGGCTCGTGACCGCATAGCCGTGATCGAGATGCGGATGCTCGCGCGGATCAAGCTGTACATCGCGGCCACCATCCATCTTCAAGCGCATCTGCCCGTCCTGGCCGATGGCTCCCCCCGTCCTAGCGCATTTCTAATTTAAGTATTTACATTTACGTGATAATGTTCCTGCTGGGAGAGAGGGGGAAGCATGCAATCGTATTCGCAGGATTTGCGTGAGCGTGTATTGTGGGCACTGGATCGTGACGAGGGGCCGAGTTCGATTGCACGTCGTCTGGAAGTGAGCCGCGTTTGGGTTTATCAGGTTCGTGATCGCGCACAGAAGTTGGGCAAGCGAACCAGTTTTCAGATCGGCGGCCATCGTCGTTCACGAGTAGCGGATCTGGAATCGGTGCTGCGCGCCTGGATCGAAGCAGAGCCATATCTGGCGTTGTCGGAATTGTCAGCACGTTTGGCCGAGCAGAATGTTTCCATCAAGCCCGGAGCACTGTGGCATCAGTTGAACCAATGGAATCTCCCCTGTAAAAAAAATCCTGCACGCCAGCGAGCAAGAGAGCGAGGACGTGCGGCAAGCGCGGCGAGCATGGGCGGATGCATTGCCGGGGATGGATGTAGAAAATCTCGTATTTCTTGATGAAATGTGGACATCGACCAGCATGACGCGGCGTTGTGGGCGTTCTCCCAAAGGCCAACGTTGCATCGCCTCAGCACCGCACGGACACTGGAAGACAACTACCTTTGTGGGTGCTCTGCGCCGTCGAAAATTGACCGCGCTAATGGTCACAGACGGACCGATCAACGGGGAGATGTTTCTGGCTTATGTGCAGGAATTCTTGTGCACAACGTTGCAGCCAGGAGACATCGTCATCCTCGACAATCTCAGCAGCCACACAGTGTCAGGGGGTGAGGAAGCGATGCGTGCCACCGGTGCAACCTTGCTCTATCTGCCGCCCTACTCTCCCGACTGTAACCCAATCGAAAAGTTCTTTTCCAAACTGAAAGTCTTGCTCCGCAAAGCACCATCGACGACCTATGGAAGGAAATCGGCAACCTGCTCAACGCCGTTACACCAGAAGAGTGTTCAAACTTCTTCGCCTTATGTCGACATGTAAACACTTAAATCGAAAATGCTCTAGACGTAGCGCCACCACATCTAGTTGCCTTAGCGTTGCGTGTTTGTCGCAATCGAGTCCGCCACGACCCAGGCTGCCGCCGTCATGGCCAGAGAAATTCCATTGCCGGCCCAGTAAAAATGATCGTGCGGAGTGCTGAAGAGTTTGGGCAGCCAGATGAGAAGCTCGAATCCGGCGATCATTATAGCCAGCAGGCGAGAGGCTAGGGGAGCGAGCACTCCGGTCAGGAT
>JAJZCX010000197.1:2062-4134 GCA_021851625.1 Acidobacteriota bacterium
AAATACAGTGGTCGCTGCGGCCCAAAAGATTTGCCCCGGCGGAATCCAGCGGGGAACCCAGGCCGGTATCGCCGAAAAAGAAACGATGTGATCCAGCGCAAAGGAAAGCGCACAGATCCCATACAGTCGGCTGATTGGCCCAGTTTTGTGCGACCAGAAAGAGCCGGACGGTGCCAGCAGCGAGCACAGCACCAACCCGCCGATGACCAGGGAGGACTCTTCAAAGAAATTCCCCCATCCGTCATACACCTTCGGAGCTTCCAGAATTTTTGGAATCCACAAAAGTGCAAAGACAGCATATAGAGCCGTCAATGCACCCGCGCCTATGCGCGCACTGCGCGGCCACAGCAGCGCAACTCCCGCTGCCAACTCACAAAGGGCGGTGGCGTCTGCAAGCAGTGTGTGGTGTGGAATCGTGAGCGCTACGCGCTGCCAGTTGGTGGCGAAATCGCTCCACACAAGGCCAATAAGGCCGAGCGCGATGGCCGCGCCCGCGTAAAAATATCTGCCAAGATGTGATGTCATTGTTTTCTCCCCACAGAAGATCGCAAGGCCGTCTCCGCGATGGGTCACGCCGTGCGTCCAGCAATGCACTGTTCCGATGCCGCCATGTGGGGATGTCGGTAGGTGGAACCGTTCCGAAAATCCAGTGAGGCCAGCATACATCAGTTGCATGCCGGCTCCAATCTATTTTTGTACGCGAACCATTGGGTGCCACGTGCTCCGCAAGTTGATCGAGAAAGCCGATTGCGCGTGCGATTTCCCACCTGTTATGGTGGGCTGAACTGGAATCGTGCAGGAGGTGGCGCATGCAATTTTCGTTGCGACAAGCAGGCAAGCGGTCTGTGTGGATATGGGTGATGAGCGCGTGCGCATTCTTGCAGTGCGCCGCCGCGCAGATGCAACCTATCCCGCAGACCGATAGCAGCGTGATCGACGCCAAAGGCACGGCGCACATTACGCGCGTGGTGCCGGTGCCCACAACCGTCAGTCCGCAAGCACAAAAATATCTGGCGCAGCCGGTGCCGGATGTCGCAGGCCACCGACCGCTGGCGCTGCGACGCAGCCAGACCGATGCTTGGCAGGCGCGCGCAGGCCAGCAGTGGCAGGCCATCAACCCGGTGCAACTGCACCTGCAAACCATCGCGGGAGTGCCAGTGCGTGTGGTGGAACCCTTACATATTCCTGCCAACAAGCGCGACCGCGTGTTGTTGAACCTGCATGGCGGCGGCTTCAACTCGGATTCCGGCTCGCTGACGGAAACCATTCCTATGGCCTATCGGACTCAGACGAAGGTGGTTTCCGTGCTCTACCGGCTTGCGCCAGAGCACCCCTTCCCAGCAGCAGTCGAGGACGCAATTGCCGTCTACAAGCAACTGCTCCAGATATATTCGCCGCAAAAGATCGCCATCTACGGCACCTCCGCGGGCGCGGTGTTGACGCCAGAGGTGGTCGTGCGCCTGCGCCAGCTTGGCTTGCCGCTGCCGGGTGCGCTGGGCATCTTTTCCGGCTTCGGTGATTTTAGTCAGATGGGTGACTCTCGCTCGCTCTTTGCTCTGCGCGGACTCGCTGGCCATCTCGATCCTCCGTATGCTGCCAACCCGGACAACGCTTACGTGGGCAAGACCTCTCCCAAGGATCCTGTGCTTTCTCCGCTCTACGCAGATCTGCATGGATTTCCGCCCGCGCTGTTCGTCACCAGTGAGCGCGACATGCTGCTCAGCGGCACGACAATTTTGCATCGCGCTTTTTTGCGTGCGGGCGATGATGCGCAGTTAGTGGTCTTTGAAGGATTGCCGCATGCCTTCTGGTATGACCCCACCCTGCCGGAGTCGCAGGAGGCCAATCAGATCATGGCCGATTTCTTCGATCGGGAATTGAGCCACCACAAATAGATACTCGAAGTAGCTTATGTCTTCCTTTGCGCATTCACGCCGCAATCATTCCGAAGAAAGTTGGGATTTATTGCGCTCGCATTTAGAGCGCACCGCCAAGCGTGCAGAAGAATTTGCTGCCTGTTATGGGCCGGAGTGGGCACGGCTGGCAGGGTTGTGGCACGATGTTGGCAAGTA
>JAJZCX010000198.1 GCA_021851625.1 Acidobacteriota bacterium
ATTTTTAGCAACAGCAACGAGAGAAAAATTATGGCAAGCGCTTTGTATCAGACCATTGAAGTTTTGAGCCGCGACAAGGGCATTGACGCGGAGATCGTCGTCGCCGCGGTGGAAGACGCCATCGCCCTGGCGACGCGCAAGTATTACAAGACGCAGGAAAATGTGCGTGCGGAACTCGACCGCGAGACGGGCGAGATTCGCGCCTATGCCTATAAGACAGTGGTCGAAACTCCGGAGCAGGTCGAGGATCCGATTAACCAGATTTCTCTGGAGCAGGCACGCGCCGAGGTGGAAGAGGTACAGGCCGGCCAGGAGATTCGCTACTACAAGGCGACGGATGTGCTGGGCCGCATCGCCGCGCAGATGGCCAAGCAGATCATCTTTCAAAAGGTGCGTGAGGCCGAGCGCGACACGGTTTTCAACGAGTACAACCATCGCGTGAATGAAGTGTTGACGGCTACCGTCAAGCGCAACGAGCCGCAGGATGTGATCTTTGATCTGGGCAAAGCCGAGGCACGCATGCCCAAGCGGGAGCAGTCGCGCCTGGAGCAGTTTGCCGTGGGCGAGCGCGTGCGTGTGGTGCTGTTGCGTGTGGATCGTGCCGCGCGCGGGCCGCAGGTGATCGTCTCGCGTGCCGCCAAGGAATTGGTCGAGAACCTCTTCCGCAGCGAGGTGCCGGAAATTTACGACAACACGGTCGAAATCCGCGCCATTGCCCGCGAACCGGGAGAACGCACCAAGATTGCTGTCCAGTCGCGTGACAAGGACGTAGATCCGGTGGGCGCTTGCGTGGGTATGAAGGGGATGCGCGTGCAGTCGATTATCCGCGAACTGCGCGGAGAAAAGATTGACATCATCGAGTACAGCGATGAGATCACCACCTTTGCAGAGAAGGCGCTGCAACCAGCCAAGGTGAGCCGTGTCAGCATCACCGACCTCGGCGAAAAACAGTTGGAAGTCATCGTGGATGACACGCAGCTTTCGTTGGCCATCGGCAAAAAGGGGCAGAATGTGCGCCTGGCTGCCAAGCTGCTTGGCTGGAAGATCGACATCAAGAGCGAAGAGGAGAAGCGCCAAGAGGTCGAGCAGCAGATGCAGGCCATGAGCGCCCCTGTCGCCACGCCAATCGAACAGGTTGCGGAACTGGGTGAATCGACACTGCAAAAGCTGGTCGCCGCGGGCATCACTACGGTGGAGGCGTTGGCGGATATGACGCCGGAGCAGTTGGAGGAGATTCCCGGCATCGGCGAGAAGACGCTGGAGAAGATTGGCGTGGCCGTACGCCACTATTTTGGCCAATACGCCGAGGGTGAAGAGCGCCCGGAGCCGGTCGAGGCTGCACCTGCCGAGGCTACATCGACGGAAGTTGCATCCAGCGAGGTTGCATCCACGGATGCGGCAACGTTGGACGAGGCCTCTGCATCGAATGAGGAGGCAGCGGCAACGGTGGAGACACCGGATTCCGCAGGCGAACCGGCAGCGGAAGCCGTGGTGGAGTCTGAGGCGGAAGCAGCCACAGAGCCGACTACGGACGAGGACGCAGGATAGCGTTCAGAACGCACGCAAAGAAATTCTGCCAGAAATCCGGCTGAAAATTCATAGTTTCAGCGGATAATGGGTGCAGGGACCTAGGCAAGTAAATTCCTGTGCAGGCGCATAGTGGGCAACGCAACATCAGGGGTTGGAGAAGGCGACAAGGCGGATGAGTAAAGTTCGAATCAACGATCTAGCGCGCGAGCTGGAAGTGAAAAGCAAGTCCGTTCTGGACGCGCTGGAGCAGGTTGGCATTACCGAGAAGAAGACCCACTCCAGCTCGTTGGAATACGACGAAGCTGAGCGGGTGCGTGTCTTTTTCAAGCGGGGCAGCAAGCCCGCAGCCAAGGCAGCCGTGCAGGCCGTCGACAAGCCGAAGATTGATCTGTCGCGCATCTCGCGTCCCGGCGATGCGCTGAAGGCGATTTTGCAGCAGAAGGAAGAAGCGGCCAAGCGTGCCGCAGCTCCCGCCCCAGCCGCTGTGGTGGCCAAGCCGGTTGCGGCCAAGCCCGCCGTAGAAACACAGCCCGCGCCCGCCAAACCATCTGCGCCCAAGCAAGAAGCCCCTGCGGTTGAAGCAGCCAAGCCCGCTCCGCGCAAGATTGTTCCCCAGGCCCGACAGGCTCCGCAGATTGTGGCCGCGCCGCCCGTGGTGGCCGCGCCTGCAATTGCATCGAAGGCTCCCACGGGTCCGGTAATTGCGCGTCCGCCGGTCAGCGCAGCGCCTGTGGTGGCCGCTCCGGTTGCTGCCGCGCCGCGCGAAGCTGTTGCGGAAGTGAAGCAACAGGTTGCTCAGCCCGAAAAGACCGACGTGGCCGCAGCGAGCGCGCCTGCCTCGGAAAGCGTTGCAGCTCCCGTGGAGACCGCTAGTGTGCAGACTCCCGCTGTGGCCGCCGTGCCCCAGCCACCAGCGCGTCGCATGATTCTGCCGCAGACTGGCCCGCGCCCCGTTTACACCGCGCCGGTTGGAGCGGCCAATACAGGATTGCAGCGCGGACGCCCCATCTTTGAGCGCCCGCGTCCGCAGGCTCCGGGTTCTGGCCCTGCAGGTGCCGCTGGACGCCCACCGATGGGTGGTGGGCCGGCTGGCAAGCGTCCGATGCACCCGACGCGCCAATATCCTACGGGAGCTGGAATGCCCGGCACACGTCCGCCGATGGGTGGGCGACCCGGCTTTGGCCCGCGTCCCGGTGGCCCCGGCGGCGCACCCGGCACGTTGCCGCCTCCGGGCGACAATGCGCGTCCAGCGCGTGGGCCACAGCAGAGACGCGGCGGCCAAAAGCGCTACGAGAAATCCAAAGAAGGCCCGATGAAGGGCTTTGTGCCGCCACCGCGTTTTGGTGTGCCGCAAATGTCCCAAGAGCCGCTGCCCATTACGCGCACCATCACGGTGACGGAGGGAACCAGCGTCAAGGATTTGGCCGAGAAGCTCGAAGTGCGCGGCAAGGATCTGATCGCCGTGTTGTTGACGCGCGGCGTCTTTGTCACGGTGAACCAGTCGCTGGACACGGCGCTGATTAAGGAAGTGGCTGCGCGATTTGGCGCGGATGCCAGCGTGATTTCGCACGAAGATCAGATGGAAAAGGAGTCGATCGAGAATCTGCTGACGCAGGAAAATCTCGGCGAACTCGAAGTGTCGCGTCCGCCGGTGGTCACCGTCATGGGCCACGTCGATCACGGCAAGACCTCGCTGCTCGACGCCATCCGCGAGACCGAAGTGGCCGCAGGCGAAGCGGGCGGCATCACGCAGCACATTGGCGCCTACAAGGTGCGCATCAGCAAGGCGGACTCCCCCGCATTTGGACGCGAGATCGTTTTCCTCGACACGCCCGGTCACGAAGCCTTTACCCGGATGCGCGCTCGCGGAGCCAAGGTTACCGACATTGTTGTGGTCGTTGTTGCTGCGGATGACGGCGTGATGCCGCAGACGCTGGAAGCCATTGACCACGCCAAGGCCGCCAACGTTCCCATCATTGTGGCCGTCAACAAAATTGACAAGCCAGAGGCACAGCCAGATCGCGTCAAGAAGCAGTTGGGCGATCGTGGCTTGGTGCCGGAAGCCTGGGGTGGCAGCACGGTCTTTGTCGATGTCTCGGCCAAGAAGCGCATGAACCTCGATCTGCTGTTGGAGATGGTCTGCCTGGTCGCCGACATTGGCAACCTGCGCGCCACACCCGACCGCGGAGCCGTGGGCACCGTCATTGAATCCAAGCTCGACCGCGGACGCGGAGCCGTCTCCACCGTGCTGGTGCAGAACGGAACGCTGCGTCTGGGCAACAGCTTTATCGTCGGCAATACCTTCGGCAAAATCCGCGCGATGTTTGACGATCATGGACGCGCCATTACCGAAGCCGGCCCCTCGACTCCGGTCGAAGTGCTCGGCTTGGAAGGCATTCCCGACGCGGGCGATGTGTTCCTGGTCGTGGCCGACCGCGACAAGGCCAAGGGCATTGCGCAGTATCGCAAGATGAAGGATCGCGAGGCCCAACTGGCCAAGTCTTCCCGCATCTCGCTCGAAGGACTCTCCGAGCAGATCAAGCTGGCTGGAACCAAGGAACTGCCGATCATTCTCAAGGGCGACGTGCAGGG
>JAJZCX010000199.1 GCA_021851625.1 Acidobacteriota bacterium
AGATGGGAACTGCGGCAGAGGGAGTCATGCGCTTAGTGTTCCTTTCGTGCGAGCACAACTGCGCCCAGAATTGCGACAAGAATCAAAATAGAGGTGACCTCAAAGGGCAGCAGCAGATTGCGAAAGAGCACGCGGCTCAGGTCGCCAGTGGTGACGAGAAACTCTCCAATGCGGGCCGTGCCGAGGAATTTTTCCTGCGACAGATAGACCGCGGTGAGAATGCCAAAGAGCGCCAGCACGCCGGGAATTCCAGCGATATAGGCGACGCGGCTGCCGTGTGTGCGCTCTTCTTCGCCCGCGTTCAGCAGCATGATGACGAAGACGAAGAGCACCATGATCGCGCCGGAGTAGACGATGATCTGCGCCAGTGCGAGGAACTCCGCGCCGAGAAGCAGGTAGAGCACGGCGAGCGAGGTCATGACCACAATCAGCGACAGTGCGCTGTTGATGGGGTGCCTTTGGAACAGAAGATTCAGTGCTCCAGCCAGGCACAGACACGCGAAAATCAAAAATAAAACCAAGTGCATATTCCGTCGATTCACCGGAGAGACGCGCTGCGAACGCACAGAGCGTACAAGCCGGACTTCATTCTAAAACACAGAAAAACTTACCTGGCTGCGCGCCCAATGCGCATCAGCCGTGCACTGCCAGCACAAAACTGGTGACAACAATGTTGGCCAGAGCCAGCGGCAACAGCACCTTCCAGCCAAAACCCATCAATTGGTCGTAACGGAAGCGGGGCAACGTGCCGCGCACCCAGATATAGAGGAACAAGAAGAAAAAGACCTTGGCCACAAACCAGAAGACGGGCAAAATCGCCTGCACCACCGGCCCGCCAAATGCTGGCAGCAAATTGCCAAAGGGACTGCTCCATCCGCCGAGGAAGAGCAACGTGGCCACACAGCCAACGGTGATCATGTTGGCGTACTCGGCCATGAAAAACATGGCGAACTTCATCGAGCTGTACTCGGTGTGGTAGCCGCCGGTCAGTTCGGTTTCGGCTTCGGGCAGATCAAAGGGCGTGCGGTTCGTCTCCGCATAGGCCGCGATCAGATAAATGAAGAAGGCTACAAATTGAAAGCCGCCGAAGATGTTCCACGAAAGCAAGCCGTGCGTGTTTTGGATATTCACGATGTCGCGCAGACGCAGCGATCCAGCGCGCAGCACCACGCCGACCAACGAGAGGCCCAGCGCCAGCTCGTAGCTGATCATTTGCGAGGTGGCGCGGACGGAACCCATGAGCGAATACTTGTTGTTCGAGGCCCAGCCGGACAACGCAATGCCATAAACGCCGACAGAGGTGACGGCCAAAAGCACCAGCAGGCCAATGTTCAGGTCAGCGATCTGGAAGAGATCAACGCCATGCACGCGCAGCGTGTTGCCAAAGGGAATCACGCTGATTGAGGTCAGCGCGCAGGCCAAGGCAATTACCGGAGCGAGCAGGTAGAGCGGCTTGTAGACGCCGGTGGGGATCATGTCTTCTTTTAGGAAGAGCTTGATGCCATCGGCCAGCGGTTGCAGCAGGCCAAACGGGCCGACGCGCGTTGGCCCCCAGCGATTTTGCAGGCGGCCCACCAGCTTGCGCTCCAACAACACGGTGTAGGCGACCGCGGTCAGCAGGATCACGGTGAGGACCGCAACCTTCAGCAGGCTCAAAAGTACGAAGATCAAAATTGCATTCACGTTTGTCGATTCCGTTTTGCCGTGTTCTTTTGTTCCTGCGTTAGTCTGCCGCGACCCCAGCTTCTTTCGCGCGAGAGGTTCGTTCCTCTGTCAACTTTTTGCTGTAGCGTCCCAACGTGCCAGAGGTGAAGAGCGAGTCTTGCGTTGGCTGCACGCCATCTTTGCGCTCGGCAAGGTTCACAATCTGCACCAGAGCCTGATTTTGTGCGTTCAGATGCACGGGCTGATCGTTGCTGGTCAGCAATTCCGCGCGTGAGACATCGTAGCCGGGCACCAGACGCTGGATTTCATCGAGCAGCGCCATGGGATCAAATGGGCTAAGCTTCGGCTCCAAATTGCGCGCCGTCAGCCAGACGGCGTGACGATCGGCCTCACCGGATTGCACGCCACGCGATTGCCCCATATCAGCGCGCGTGCCCGCGTTTGCGTTCGGGCCAAAAGGAACCAGCGAACGTACGTCTGCGCCCATCTTGTCGGCCAGTCGCACGATCAACTCAAAGTCCGTGCGCACGCCAGCCAGATCGGCGGCCTTGCTGGCGAGTTGCAAATCGCCGTAGGTATTGGTGACAGTGCCAGATTTTTCGTAGAGATTCGCCGCAGGCAAAACCACATCAGCCAATTGCGCCGTTTCGGTCAGAAACATGTCTTGCACGATGAGGAAAGTATTCTTCAAGCTGCTTGGATCCACGCCGAGGCGATGCACAGGATTTGCGCCAACGATATAGAGCGCGTCGAGTTTCCCCTGCGATGCAGCCGAAAACATGGCCGACAGATCAAGTCCGGGCTGCGTGGAGAGGCGTTCGCCGTACTCCTGCGCAAAGCGGCCCGCTTGCTGCACGGGAACGTAGCCCGGCAGCAGATCGGGATAGAGGCCCATGTCTGCCGCGCCGCGCGAGTTGGCGCGATCGCCGAGGCAGGCAAACTTCGCACCGGGCAAAGTGAGGCCATAGCGTACCAGTGCTTCGATGGATGAGCCGCGCAACTCTGAGCCAAAGGCGATCAACAGATTTTCTTCCTTGGCCAGCGTTTCACGCAGCGCGGAGGCTTCCGCACCGAAGGTTGCATTCTCTTCGCCGCCGAGGAAGCGCACCAGTGCGTTGTATTGGCTCGCATCGATCTGCAAATAGCCCTTGGCCTGACGGCGCAGCTTGATGGCGCGATGGTTGACGATATAAATCCGCGCACGATTGTGGCGTACATTGGTGCGCAGCGCCCAGGCCAACATGGGATGCTGTTCGGTTGGATCGTCGCCGATCAAAAGAATCGCAGGCGCAGTGGAGGCAGTACGCAGACTGGCTGCTCGATCCACATTGCCGGCCAGCGCCTTGGCAAAAGCGACATAATCAGCAGTGCGGTGGTGATCAATGTTGTTGGTGCCGAGAACGCTGCGCGCAAATTTTTGCAGCAGATAGTTTTCTTCATTCGTGGTGCGGTTGGAACCAACAACGCCGATGCTGCCGCGCGCGTCCCGAAGCTCGCGCAGGCGGTGGGCGGCAACGGTGAGCGCCTGCTCCCATGTGGCTGGCTCCAGCTTGCCCTGCGCGTTGCGCACCAGCGGCTGTTGCAGGCGATCCGCGTGATTGGCAAAGTCAAAGGCATAGCGGCCCTTGACGCAGAGAAAATCGTCGTTGATGCCGCTCTTGTCGCGGTTGTCGCCGCGCAAAATCTCAACACCATCGACGGTGCTGCGTAGGCCCAGCGTGGTCTTGCAGCCGTCGCCGCAGTGGGTGCAGACGGTGCTGACGTGCTTCATCTCCCACGGGCGAGTTTTGTAGCGATAGGTGTCGGAAGTGAGCGCGCCGACCGGGCAGGCGTCAATGCACATGCCGCAGTCTTCGCAATCCAAATGATCACCGCCGTTGGGAGCGATGACGGAACTGACGCCGCGATTCTGCACGCCGAGCGCCCAGACATCCATTCCCTCGCCACAGACGCGCACGCAGCGATAGCACAGGATGCAGCGCGGACGATCAAAGTACACCACCGGCGACCATTGCTGTTCTTCGCGGTGATTTTTTACGTCGACAAAATTGGAATCACCAGCGCCGTACTTGAAGGTCATGTCCTGCAATTCGCACTCGCCGCCCGCGTCGCATACAGGGCAATCGAGCGGATGATTCGCCAGCACCAGTTGCAGCATGGCCTTGCGCGACTGTTTGATCTCATCGGTGTCGGTGTGCACCACCATGCCTTCGGCGACAGGCGTGGTGCAGGCGGTTTGCAGTTTGGGAATTTTGTCGATGCGCACCACGCACATGCGGCAGGCTGCCTGCAACGACAGGCCGGGATAGTAGCAGAAGGCGGGAATCTCAATGCCAGCCTTGCGGCAGGCCTCAATGAGCAGCGTGCCCGCGGGTGCGGTGATGGTTTTGCCGTCAACGATGAGCGTTACATCCGCCATGGTTCCAATCTCTTTCTGCGGCGCGTAGGTTCCACGCG
>JAJZCX010000001.1 GCA_021851625.1 Acidobacteriota bacterium
GCTTGACCATCCTCAATGTTGGTATTGATGATGGCTTGCTGTGTGTTCGCCATGTCGGCATAAATACCGGGAATGCGAACCGTTAAAACTACACCCGGTTGAGTGATGCGATTGTAGTCTGGCCTAAACATTACCATTCCGACCTTTGTTATTGGGTAATCTGCTTGAAGCGCAGCAAGTAAAGCCGCGTTGTTATTTTCTGCATAACTGCAAGTTGAAAATGAAAGGATGATGAGGGTAACGGCGGCTAGGAACAAGCTCGGTGAGCGGAGACAAGAACGAATTTGCACGAGTAGGTAATCCTTCCATGTAGATCGGATAATTTTAATTCTGTGCCCGATTATAGACACTGAGCAATCTTGTTGAAAATAGTGAAAATTAGAGCAGAATCGAGTTCGTCGCCAGAGTTAGCGCAACAGGTCTTCGAGTTCCAGCGACAGCTCGGTTTTTTCGTCGCGGTACTTGATGATGACCGGCGTTGAGAGCGACAGGCCCCACTCCGCACCTTGGCCGCGCTGAATGGGACGCGAGCCGGGAACGACGACGGCTCCAGCGGGAATGATGAGCGGAGCGTTGGCCGAGGCGCGCAGAATCTCTCCGCGCACGGTGTCATAGACCGGAGTGGAGCGCGTGAGGATGACGCCTGCACCCAACACGGCGCGCTGGCGCAGAATGGTTCCCTCATACACGCCGCAGTTGCCGCCGATGAGCGCGTCGTCTTCAATGATGACCGGGCTGGCATTGATCGGCTCCAGCACGCCGCCGATCTGCGCCGCGGCGCTGATGTGTACGCGCTTGCCAATCTGCGCGCAAGAGCCGACGAGTGCGTGCGAGTCCACCATGGTGCCCGCGTCCACGTATGCGCCGACGTTGACGTACATCGGCGGCATGCAAACCACGCCAGCGGCAACGTAAGCACCCGCGCGAATGGAGGAGCCGCCGGGAACAATGCGTACTTGATCCGCAGCGGAAAAGCGCCGCGCGGGATAGGTGTGCTTGTCCACGAAGGTAAGGTCTGTGCCGGTGGAGGCAAGCTGACCCAAGCGGAAACCGAGCAGGATGCCGCGCTTGACCCAAGCGTTGACGCGCCAGCCGATGGAAGCGGCGGCATCGGGTGCGGCAGAGCGCAGCGTGCCAGCTTCGAGCGCGGAGCGCAATTCGAGAAAGGCGGCTTCTGCCTGCGCGTCTCCGATGGCGGCTGCACCTGCGGCAAAGGCCGCTTCAATGCGAGATTCGAGTTGGGAAAAATCTGTCATGACGGCAGCAGACCCAATTCCTGCGCCAGCGCGCGCAGCCGGTTGCGTGTGTCGGGTTGCACGGGCACCATGGGCAGGCGGTAATTTTCTTCGATGCGACCCATCATCGAGAGCACACACTTGATGGGGCCGGGATTGGTCTCAAGAAAGTTGCCCGTCATCAGCGCGTAGCAGCGGCGATGCAGTGCGCGTGCCGTGGTCCAATCTCCGCTGAGTGCGGCAGAGACCATCTGCGCCATTTGCGCGGGGATGGCATTTGATGCAACGGAGATGACGCCCGCGCCGCCCACAGCAACCACGGCCAACGCGATGTTGTCATCGCCAGAGAAGACGCGCAGGTGCGGCGGAGCCATGTGGATCAGCTCGGTGATCTGTTGCAGGTTGCCGCTGGATTCCTTGACGGCGACGATGTTGCCCAACTCGGCCAGGCGAATCGCGGTCTCCGGCAAAAGATTTGCGCCTGTGCGTCCGGGAATGTTGTAGAGCATGACGGGCAGGTGCGTCGCCTCTGCAATGGCGCGGAAGTGTAGATATTGGCCCTGTTGCATGGGCTTGTTGTAATACGGATTGGCGGTGAGCACGCCGCTGAGACCGTGGATGCGATGAAGCAACTGCACGCGGCGCACGGCCTCTTGCGTGGAGTTGTGCGTGCAACCGGCGAGGATGGGAACGCGGCCTTCGGCGGCTTCCACCACCAACTCAATGACGCGCAGCCACTCCTGCTCGCGCAGCGTCGGAGCTTCTCCAGTGGTGCCACAGGGAATCAGGAAGTGTATGCCGCATTCGATCTGCCACTGCACCAGCGCGGTGAGCGCGGCCTCGTCGATACTGCCATCGGCGCGGAAGGGCGTGACCAGCGCGGTGCCGCAGCCGGAGAAATCCATTCCGATTTTTTGCGCGTGCGTGGGCATGGCAAGGTGCTCTCTTTGGAGTTTACCAGCGAAGGCGGCTAGAGAATCTGCGGAAAGACTTCACTGAAGTTGTAGCAGCCGGTGCGCGTGGAGAGCCACTCCGCGGCGCGAACCGCTCCGACGGCAAAACAGCGGCGCGAGTGCGCGATGTGCTCGATGGAGATGCGCTCCTCGTCCGTGGTCAAATCCAACCGATGCAGGCCGACGGCATCGCCTTCGCGGTGCGAGGTGATTTCTACCTTTGCGCCGAAGGGCGTGGCCTGGAGCACGGATTGCAGCGAGAGCGCCGTGCCAGAGGGTGCATCTTTTTTCGAGACGTGGTGCGTCTCTTCGATGTGGAAGTGAAAATTACTGGCTTCGCGGCCCAACAGGTCGGCCACGCGGTTGAGCAGTTGCACGCCAAAGGAAAAATTGGTTCCGTAGAGCAGGCCCGCATGTTTGCGCTCGGCCAAGGAACGCATCGCGTCCAAATGCGCGTACCAGCCGGTGGTGCCGATGACGATTTTGGCTCCAGCGGACAGGCAGGCGCGCAGATTGGAGACGGCAGCCTCTGGCGTGGTGAAGTCGATGACGACATCAGAGGTGGCCAGCAGCGCGGGCGTGAGCGCGGCAGCGCCGGTGTTTTCGACTTCATCCAGCGTGTGCACGCTGTGGTTGCGCTCGCGCGCAACGGTGGCGACCAGTGTGCCGGTTTTTCCGCGCCCTAAAACCAGAATGCGCATGGGGATGGCTCCAGAAGTTCTAATGCTTGGCCACGGTCTCGTGTCGTGCGGCGTCGCGAGCGGCCACATCGAAGATGGTGGGGTCAGGGTCTTGGAAGAAATGTTTGTGCAACGATTGCACGGCCTCTTCCACGTCGCCCTCCTCCATCATGAAGCTCATGTTGATCTCGGACGCACCTTGAGAAATCATGCGCACGTTGACGTGACGGATGGCGTTGAAGACCTGCGCGGCGATGCCGGCCTGGCCGCGAATGTTTTCTCCCACCATGCAGATGAGCGCCTTGCGGCCCTCGTACTTCACCTCTGCCAGCTTGCTCAAGTCGGCGGCAATCTGCGGCAGGCGCTCGTTCGAATCCACGGTGAGCGAGACGCTGACCTCGGATGTGGAGACCATGTCCACCGGGCACTTGTGCCGGTCGAAGACCTCAAAGATGGCGCGCAGATAGCCGTGCGTCATCAACATGCGGCCCGCGACGACATCAATGATGGTGAGCTTGCGCTTGACCGCGATGGACTTGAATGGATTGCGGCAGTGCGGTGCCTGCGCGGCGATGAGCGTGCCGCCGTTGTCTGGATTTTTTGAGTTGAGCACCCAGACAGGAATATTTTTTTGCACGGCGGGCAAAATCGTGGCCGGGTGCAGTACCTTGGCTCCGAAGTAGGCCAGTTCCGCAGCCTCTTCAAAGCTGATGGACTTGACGCGCAGCGCATCGGCGCAGAGGCGTGGATCGGTGGTCATGATGCCGTTGACATCGGTCCAGATTTCAATCGAGCTTGCATCCAAGCCGCGTCCGACGAGTGCGCCGGTGAAGTCAGAGCCGCCGCGACCGAGTGTGGTGGTGATGCCTTCGGCAGTGGCTGCGATGAAGCCGCCCATGACGGGAATTTTTTTCTGGTTCAGCAGCGGGCGAACGTGGCGCGTGAGATTCTGTTCCGTTTCCAGTTCCAGCGGAACGGCGCGGCCATGCTGCGCGTCGGTAATGATGCAGGTGCGCGCGTCCACATGCGCGCCGTCCAAGCCGCGCTGTGCAAAGTAGTCGGCGATGATGCGGCTGGAGAGACGCTCGCCATGCGAGACGACCAGGTCGGAGGTGCGCGGCGTCAGTTCCTGCACGGCGGCCAAGCCGCGCAGCAGGTCTTCGAGTCCGTGGAATTGCTGCTCCAACCACTCGATGAGTGCTTGCAGCGGGGCACCGGTGACCAGCGCAGCGGCGGTCTCCATGTGGCGATGACGCAGGCGCGCGCTGATGGCCAGCGCACCGGCTCCATCGCCGCGTTCGGCAGCTTGAGCCGCGGCGATCAACTGATCGGTGACCTTGGCCATGGCGCTGACAACCACCACGGGCGCGAGGCTCTTGGCGCGGCGGCCTGCAACAATCTCCGCCGTGCGACGCATGGCGGCGGCATCCTCGACCGAGGTGCCACCAAACTTCATCACAACGATCTTCATGCGCGTGCTCCTGTGGCAGACTGCGCTGCGCCAGCGGGTTGCAGTTTGCCTTGTGCGGCCAGCAACTCGGCGTTCAGCAAAGCAGCGCCAGCAGCGCCGCGAATGGTGTTGTGCGAGAGCACGGTGAACTTCCAATCGAGCAGACTGCACGGGCGCAGGCGTCCGGTGACGGAGGCCATGCCGCGTCCGCGCATCCGATCCAAACGTGGCTGCGGGCGATCGACGGCGCTGTCAAACTCCACCGGCTGATCGGGCGCTGTGGGCAGGTTCATGCCGCGCAACGGTTGAAACTCGCGCCATGCGTCGAGAATCTGTTCGCGCGTGGCGGGCGTGCGCAGTTGAATGCTAACGCTCTCAGTGTGTCCGTCTTCCACGGCGACGCGGTTGCAGTGCGCGCTCACCTTGGCATCGAGATGCGTAATGTGTTTGCCGTGCAGCTTGCCGAGCAGTTTGCCGGTCTCTTCTTCGAGCTTCTCTTCTTCATTGCGAATGAAGGGAACGACGTTGCCGAGGATGTCCAGAGAGGGCACGCCTGGGTAGCCAGCGCCGCTGACGGCCTGCATGGTGCTGACGAAGATGGCGCGAATGCCGAAGCGCTCTTCGATCGGCTTGAGCGCGAGCACCAGGCCGATGGCCGAGCAGTTGGGATTGGTGACGATGTAGCCGCCGCTGGATTTGCGCCAGCTTTGCTCTTCGAGCAAGGCGAGGTGATCGGCGTTGACCTCTGGAATGACCAGGGGCACATCGGCCTGCATGCGAAAGGCGCTGGAGTTGGAGATGACGGCGCAGCCTGCGGCGGCAAACTTCGGCTCCATATCGCGCGCGATGTCACTGTCGAGGGCAGCGAAGATGATCGACGGTGCGCCCTGCGGCGTGGCCGGAGAGACGGGCATGGCTGCGATGTGCGCAGGCAGCGGCGTGTCCAGCTTCCAACGCACGGCTTCGCCGTAAGGTTTGCCACTGGAGCGGTCGCTGGCCGCCAGCCAAGTGATATTGAACCAAGGATGGTTTTCGAGGAGTTGAATGAAGCGCTGACCCACCATTCCAGTCGCGCCCAGAATGCCTATATTGTGCTTTGCGTGCATGATCGTGAATAACTCTACTTTACTAGTCTAGCGCCTGCGCCGTTTCAGCGCGAGAAGGTGAAGTCAGCATGAACCGTTCCGTGTGCGGGTACGGTGATTTGCAGCACCTGGCTGGGCAATTTTTCATGAATAGCGGCCAGCGTGTACGTGCCCGGCGGCAGCCCGGTGATGGTGAAGTGTCCGTCGGCATCGGAGACCGCGTAAAACGGACTTTGCGCGACGTTGATGAAGGCTTCCATCCACGGATGGTTGTTGCAGCGCACGGGCAGCATCAGCTCCGGCATGGGAAAGATGTGCTGCTCTGGCTGGCCCATCGGGGCCTGCGAGATGTCCACAGCAACGTTGCCGGGTGCGGTTGGTTCCAAGTGAACGTTGTGCATGGTGGGATCGTCAGTGTGGAACTCGACCGGCTGGCCAGCCATGACGCCGATGACGTGCGGCGTATAGCGGCAGCCCTTTTGGTCGAGCACCACGGGCGTGGCCGACGGCGCGTAGCGCTTGGCTCCCAAGCCCGATTGCACGTAGAGGAAGACGTTGGCCAGTCCGCCGTCGTGCACGACATATTGCTCGGTGAGGTTGGGTGTTTTGCTGGCGAAGGCGCAGGCCGGGTCTTGCGCCATGTCAATGCGGATGCGCTGGGGCACAGCGCCCTTCCAGTGGATGGTGCCGGTGATGGATCCCGCAGTAGCCGGATCGATTTTTGTATACGTGACAGCCGCAGCCGGCTGGCTTTGATCATTCGTAAGAACAAGAGGCGGCTTAATCTGCTGGCAGCCGGTGGAGGCGAACAGCAAGGCTGCGGAGCCAACCGCGAGTGGGAAGAGTCGGAGAGAAAACTTCATGAGTGTTTTTTCCCTTCGAGGCTGTTGCCCGCCAAAGGTCGCGTGGATTTGGTTGCGCGGGCCTTGGCGTCGGCGCTGGTGTGGCTGCTGAGCAGACCTTCCAATTCGGCTTTGAATTCGTTGACATCCTTGAAGTCCCGATGCACGGAGGCGAAGCGGATGTAGGCCACGGTGTCAATGGACTTCAATTCGCGCATGATCTGGTCGCCGATCTCGCCGGAGGTGCGCTCGCGCTCTGCTGAATCGACGACGAAGCGCTCCACCTCGTTGACGATGGACTCGAGGCGCGCGGCGGAGACGGGGCGTTTTTCGCAGGCACGCAGCAGACCGCTTAGAATTTTTTGGCGATCGAATCTTTCGCGGCGGCCATCTTTTTTGGCGACCATATAGGGAATTTCGTCGAGGCGCTCATAGGTGGTGAAGCGCTTTTCACAGCGCTCACACTCGCGGCGGCGGCGGATGGAGTCCGCCTCCTTGCTCTCGCGCGAGTCCACAACCCGGTCTTGGGTAAAGCCGCAATAGGGACACTTCATCGCTGTAGCGATTCTAACAACCTGCACGCAGGCGCAGCGGAATTTGTTTGTGTGGCGGGGATTATTCGAGAGCGATGCGGCGCAGGCGCAGCGCGTTGCTGATGACGGAGACGGAGCTGAGTGTCATGGCCGCGCTGGCCAGCATGGGGCTGAGCAGCAGACCGAAGAATGGATACAGAACACCGGCGGCGATGGGCACACCCAGCGCGTTGTAGAGAAAGGCGAACCAGAGATTCTGGCGGATATTGTGCAGCGTGGCTTGGCTCAAATTGCGCGCGCGCACGATGCCGCGCAGGTCGCCGCGCACCAGCACGATGCCTGCGCTTTCCATGGCAATATCTGTGCCGGTGCCCATGGCGATGCCAACGTCGGCTGCGGCCAGCGCAGGCGCGTCGTTGATGCCGTCACCCGCCATGGCCACCTTGCCCTGCGCTTGCAGTCTGCGAATCGCCTCTGCTTTTTGATGCGGCAGCAGACTGGCCTCGACCTGATCAATGTTCAATCGGCGGGCAACGGCCTCGGCAGTGGCGCGTGCGTCGCCGGTGAGCATGACCACGCGCACGCCCAGAGAGTGCATCTGCCAAATCGCGCGGCGCGCGGATTTTTTGATGGGGTCGGCCACGGCCAATAGAGCAGCCAGCTTGCCATCTATGGCGACATACAGCACCGTAGCGCCTTCCTGCTGCATCGACTCCACGGGTTCGCGCACGGTGCGCGTTTCGATTTTGGCTGCGTTCATTTGCGCGAGATTGCCCAGCAGAATCGAGCGGTGTCCAACGCTGGCCTGCACGCCCTGACCGGGCGTGGCCGTGAAGTGCTCGACTGTCGGAAGCTGCAAATTGCGGTCGCGCGCCGCGGCCAGCACGGCTGCGGCCAGCGGATGCTCACTGGCCTGCTCAACGCTGGCGGCCAAGCGGAGAATCTCCTCTTCCTCAAAGCCGGGTTGCAGCGCGATGGAGATGAGTTTTGGTTTGCCTTCGGTAAGCGTGCCGGTTTTGTCCACCACCAGCGTGGTGACTTGCGCCAGGGTTTCCAGTGCTTCCGCATTGCGCACCAGCACGCCGGATTGCGCGCCGCGTCCTGTGCCGACCATGATGGACATGGGCGTGGCCAAGCCCAACGCGCACGGGCAGGCGATGATGAGCACGGCGACGGCGTTGATCAGAGCATGCGCCAGCCGCGGCTGCGGCCCAAGAAAGAACCACGCGCAAAATGTGAGCACGGCGACGGCGACCACCGCGGGCACAAACCATGTGGCGGCGCGGTCGGCTAAGCGCTGGATGGGCGCGCGCGTGCGTTGCGCCTCACTCACCATTTGCACGATGCGGCTGAGCAGCGTTTCTCTGCCTACATGTTCGGCACGCAGCGTAAAGCTGCCTGTGGTGTTGAGTGTGCCTCCGGTGACGGTGCTGCCTGCGAATTTTTGCACGGGGATGGGTTCCCCGGTGACCATGGATTCGTCCACGTTGCTGGCACCGGTCAGCACGACGCCATCGACGGGAACTTTTTCTCCGGGACGCACGCGCAGTATGTCGCCCACGCGAACTTGATCGAGGGCAACGTCCTGCTCGCCTTCGGGCAGAACGATGCGGGCTGTCTTCGGGGCCAGGCGCAGCAGAGATTTAAGCGCGTGAGTGGTGCGGCTACGTGCGCGCAGCTCCAACACTTGGCCGAGCAGCACCAGCGCGGTGATGACGGCGGCGGGTTCGAAGTAGAGATTCAACGCGCCGTGCGCATCGCGCAGGGTTGCCGGGAGGGAACGCGCAAAAATCAGCGCGAACAAACTGTACAGATAGCTAACGCCAACGCCGAGGCCGATGAGCGTGAACATATTCAGCCGCAGGGTGCGCAGCGATGTGGCCGCGCGTTCGAGCAGTGGCCATCCGCACCAGAGCACAACCGGCGTGGCCAAGAAAAATTCCATCCATGCAATTGCGGTGCCACCGAGCGCACGAGTAAGCGGATGGCGCGCGAGCAGGCCATCGACCATGAGCAACAAGAGCGGTGCGGTGAGCGCGGCGGCGATCCAGAAGCGGCGACGCATGTCGTCGAGTTCCGAATTGCTTTCTTCTCCGAGCGTGACCACGCGCGGCTCCAGCGCCATGCCGCAGATGGGGCAGGCTCCGGGCTGGTGTTCGAGCACCTCCGGGTCCATCGGGCAGATGTACTCGACGGGGCCGGTGATTGGCTGGGGCCTGGGTGCGGGAGCCGCATGTGCAGGCGTGAGCACCACCAAGTTGGACAGGTGCTTGGCTTGTGTGGCGTGCAGGTAGGAGTCCGGGTGCGCACGAAATTTTTCTGCGCAGGATTGTGCGCAGAAATAGTAGCGCTTGCCCGCGTGCTCCAGTGTGGCTGCGGCGCGGGCCTGCGATACCTTCATGCCGCAGACAGGATCAGTCTCCGTGGGCAGATACAGTGTGGGCTTGGCCGTGAATTTTTCTGCGCAGGATTGCGCACAAAAATAGTACTGTTTGTCGGCGTATTGGGTGGAAGCGGCTGCCTTGTCCGGGGCAATTTTCATGCCGCAAACGGGATCGCGTACCACGGCGGGCGAGGGAGCTTCCATGCGGTTTCGCCTCCTGACTTTGCAAGCGGGGAACGAATGGTGCTGCGCCGGAGCAGCGACTGTACAGATTTAGGATGCTCCGCTTCTGTGCGTTGATGCAAGATGCACAGAAAAAAATTACTTCGCTGGAGTGGCTGGAGTGCCGTTCTTGTCCTTGTTGGAGCCGCCGCCATCTTTAAAGACGCCAAAGACTCTGCCGAAGAATCCCTTTTTCTTTTCTGGTGCTTCGGTCTGCGTCGGAGCGGGCGTTGCAGGCGTCGTGCCCGTGGCGGTCGTCGTTGCAGGCGTGGATGGCGCAGCGGTTCCGGTGCTGGCTGTAGCCGGAATTGCTGGGGAGGGTGAGCTTCCACCCAGGCCAAAGATCTTTTGGAAGATGTTGCGCTGGTCGCCGTTGGGATGGTCGCAGGTGGCGGTGGGCTGCGTGCCATCGAGGAAGGCGGCGTCGTAATCATCCGGGCAGGCAGAGTCGGCGAGCAAGTTGGTTGCGTTGTCGAGCGAGACGATGGAGACGCCCGGCGGTGGATCAAAGTATTTTGTGTCGGAGTACTGCGGCAACGCCGTGGCGCGCCGCATAAACTCCGCCCAGATGGGAACGGCGGCCTGCGAGCCTTCCAGCTTGAGGTCTGTGTAATCGTCATTGCCCACCCAGACCACACAAAGCAGATTGCTGGTGAAGCCGGCGAACCATGCGTCGTGCTCGGTGCCGGTTTTTCAGCAGCCGGTGCAGTGAATCCCAGACCGCGCACGCTGGCGGCGGTGCCGTGGTTGATGACGTCTTCCATCAGGCTGAGCGTGAGGTAAGCCACGCGCGGATCGAGAATCGGCGTGGATTGCGTGGTGAAGTTGTCCACCACATCGCCATTGGGCGCACGGACGCTGGCGATCATCCACGGCTGCAAGCGAATGCCGCTGTTGGCAAAGAGGGTGTAGGCTCCGGCGATGTCGAGCGGCGTGGCGTCATAGGTGCCGATGGCCATGGCCGGTGTGGCTTCCACAGAGGTGATGCCCGCCTGATGTGCCAGATTGGCCACGTTGTCATAGCCGACCATCTGCGCCAGCGCGACGGTGGCGATGTTCTGCGACATCATCAGCCCAAAGCGCGCAGTGATCATGCCATAGACTTCATTTTTGAAGTTGTGCGGCTCGTACTGTTCCGTGCCGTTGTCAAAGCTGAAGGTCTGGTCGGCATCGTTCAACTGTGTGACGGCGGTGAAGACGCTTTGCTGGCCCGGCAGAGGAACGCCAGTCAGGCTGCTGTTGAAGGCCGCGGCGTAAACAAACGGCTTGAAGACCGAGCCAGTGGGACGCTTGGCGATGGCGTGGTTCAACTGACTCATGCCATAGTTGCTGCCGCCGACCAGTGCCAGCACCTGGCCCGTGTGCGGATCCAGCGCGATGAGCGCCACCTGCGGATAGACAATGTTGGGCTTGACGATGACCACGCCCTTGCGCGTGCGATAGGTATTGCGCTTGAGAATGATGGCGTCGGTCTTGCTCATGCCCAGCGCGATGGCCTCCGTGGCCGCGCGCTGCAAGTCAGGATCGAGCGAGGTGTAGATGTGCAGCCCTTCGCCGTTAATGTCGCGGTCGCCGTAGCGCTGTGTAATCTGATCGCGCACCAGATCGACAAAGTACGGCGCTTCGTCTTCATCCACGCTGAAGGGGGCCACGCCCAGCGGTGCTGCCTTGGCTGCCGCGGCCTGCTCTGCGGTGATGGCGTGCGTGCCCACCATGGCGTCCAGCACCAGATTGCGGCGATCTATTGCGCGGCGGGGATGGCGGTAAGGCGACAAATAACTAGGGCGCTGGATGATGCCGGCCAGCAGCGCGCACTGCGGCAGCGTCAACTCGCGCACGTCGCGGCCAAAGTAGGCCTGCGCGGCCTCACCCATGCCATTGATGGAAAAGCTGCCACGCTGGCCCAGTGGAATCTCGTTGGCGTACATCTCGAAGATTTTTTGCTTGCTGAAGCGGTGCTCCAACTGAAAGGTGATGGCGATTTCGATGATCTTGCGTTTGTAGCGCTTCTCTGGCGAAAGAAAAAATCCGCGCGCCAGTTGCATGGTGATCGTCGAGGCACCCTGGCCTTTATGGCCGGTGCGAATATCCGCGATAAAAGCGCCGATGAGGCGGTAGTAATTGACGCCGCCATGCTCAAAAAAGCGGCGGTCTTCAATGGCCAAAACGGCCTGCACTAGTTGCGGCGGCAGATCGTCGTAGGTGACCAATCTGCGCTTGGCTCGGTTCTTGTCGGATAGGCCGGTGACCAGCAACGGCTCCAATTCATAGGAGGCGAGCGGCTGGTGTTTGTCGCCGAGGATCGCGCTGACTACGCCGTTGGCTGTGAGGATGGTTGCACCATCGGGAGCGTGATAGGACTGCGGGCCAGGTTGAATGTGAATGCTGTCTGTGCCGAGGCTGTAGGTGCCCAGCGGCGAGGGCGAGCGTTCGCCGTCTTCTGTATATCCGGCGGCGCGTAGGTCGTTGGCGATGGCCTGCACGGTGTATTTTTGCCCGGGGCGCACCTCGCGCGGCGCGGCGTAGATTTGGGCCGTGTTGGCGAAGATGGGGCCGCTCAGCCGCGCATCGACGACCGTTTTGTATTCGAAATAATAGTGGCCAAAGATGACTGCGCCGACTGCGCCCAGCACCAGCAGGCAAGCGATGAAAACCGCCGACAGTCCCAGCAGAATTTTGGCATACAGCGGCCAGCGTGCGATGCGCGCGCGCCAAGTGTTGTTGGGCTGCATCCAAGGTTGCGCGGGTTGGGGAACTATATCCATGCCGAATTTAATTCGCATCCGCGCGCCCAACCAATGTGCAGCGCGTGGTCCTACAGCGGCAGAGAACAAAACAACAGTGCAGTTGTGCGTGCTTGTCTACGCAGTCGCCAAGCGTTCGCGCAGCGTTGCGGCTGCGGTGTCGAGGGGCAACTCTTCACTGGCCAGAGTTGCGCGCGTCACCAGTTCCACTTTACCCTCCGCAACTTTTTTACCCACGTTGATGCGGTAGGGGATGCCTACGAGATCCGCGTCCTTGAACTTGACGCCCGCGCGTTCATCGCGGTCGTCGAGCAGAACATCCAAGCCATCGGCTTCGAGTTCTGCGGCCAGCTTCTCCGCAGCCTGCATCAGCGCGGCGTCGGTCACGTTGGTTACCGTAACCACAACGCTGAACGGTGCAATCGACGGCGGCAGCCAGAAGCCATTGGCGTCGTTGCATTGCTCAACAGCAGCGGTCAGGATGCGCTCAATGCCAATGCCGTAGCTGCCCATGATCGGCGTAACTTCCTTGCCGTTGGGGTCGAGCACGCGCGCGCCCATACTCTCAGAATACTTATAGCCCAGCTTGAAGATGTGACCAACCTCAACGGCCTTGCCCAAGCGCAGCGGCGCGTCGCACTGCGGGCAGCCTTCTCCCGCGTTCACGTTGCGAATGTCGGCGGAAATCGTCCATTGGAAATCGCGGCCCGGCGTAACGTTGCGCAGATGGTAGTCGGTTTCGTTCGCGCCGCAGATCATGTTGGTGCGGCCTTCGAGCGCGCGGTCGAGAATGACCGTCAAGCCGCCGCTCATTATTTTTGCAGCAGGCTGCAAACCAATCGGGCCAAGAAATCCGGCGGGTGCGTGAAGATGCGCTTGCAACTCGTCTGCTTGCATGGGGCGCACTTGCGCAGCGCTCAGCACGGCTAGCAGTTTGGTTTCGTTGACAGCGTGGTCGCCGCGCAAAAATACGGCCACGGGCAGCCACGCGGATTTCCCAGCGGCGTCAATCTTCTCCGCCATGTAGGCCACGCATTTGATGTCCTGCGCCTCAGTCACCTTAAGGAACGCGGTGACATCCGCAATGGAGCCGATGCCGGGCGTGTGTATTTTTTCGGGCTTGCCGTCGCCGGTCGGTGCAAGCTCCTGCACGGGAGCCAGCTTCGACGTTGCCTTTTCCAGATTGGCCGCGTAGCCGCATTGCGCGCAGCTTGCGATTAGGTCTTCGCCCGCCTCGGTGTAGACCATAAACTCCTGCGACTGGCTGCCACCCATCGAGCCGGAGTCGGCATCGACGGCGACGAATTGCAAGCCGCAGCGCGAGAAGATATTGCGATAGGCGCGGTCATGCTTGGCGTAGCTTGCGTCCAGACCCGCAGCGTCCAAGTCAAAGGAGTAGGCATCCTTCATCAAAAACTGGCGCACGCGCAGCAGGCCGGATTTCGGGCGCGGCTCATCGCGGAACTTGGTCTGAATCTGATACCAGATTTGCGGCAGTTGTTTGTAGCTGCGCAGTTCCTTGCGCGCGATTTCGGTCATCACCTCTTCGTGCGTCATGCCCAGGCACAGGTCGGCACCCTTGCGATCTTTCAGGCGGAACATGTTGTCGCCCATGCCCGTCCAGCGACCACTCTGCTCCCAGAGTTCGCGGGGCAGTAGCGCGGGCAGCAAAAATTCCTGCCCAATGGTGTCCATCTCCGCGCGCACGATGCCGACGATCTTGTTGATGGAGCGCTGGCCAAGAAAGAGATACGAATAGATGCCCGCTGAAAGCTGGCGGATGTATCCGGCGCGCACGAGAAACTTGTGGCTGGCGACCTCGGCGTCGGCAGGCGCTTCTCGCAATGTGGGCAAAAAAAGTTTCGACCAGCGGTGCATGTGGGTGAAAGAGTCCTTCGATCAGAATCCATTTCATTCTACCTGTTGCGGGTGCGCCTTCTGTCTGAAGTGACAGGATTGGAATGCAGCCACGTTGCAAGCTGTGTCCTTACGAACGAACACTCCGCACAACAAATACTTTGTCATTCCGAGCGAACGTAGTGAGTCGAGGAATCTGCGGTTGGTGGGGTCCCCCATTCTAATCACGCACATTGCGAAGCGCGGGAGGCGAACCGCAGATCCCTCCACTGCGTCCGCCGATGGCGGACTTCGGTCGGGATGACAAATCCTCACAAATACACTTGTCCTTCTGGGCGAAGACTCCGCACAACAAATACCGTGTCATTCCGAACGAAAACAACGCACCACAAACACTTTGTCATTTCGAGCGGAGCGCAGCGGAGTTGAGGAATCTGCGGTTGGTTGCGCATGGCAACCATGGCCGTTAGAACAACTCCAGCC
This sequence comes from Acidobacteriota bacterium, assembly GCA_021851625.1. Lineage (GTDB taxonomy): Bacteria > Acidobacteriota > Terriglobia > Terriglobales > Acidobacteriaceae > JAJZCX01. The sequence goes on from JAJZCX010000001.1 coordinate 14,468, forward strand.
CCCACAGATCATGCAGGTGCAGCACGCCTTCCACGCGGCCCTTTGCATCGGTGACGACCAGCGCGGTGATCTTGCGGTGCTCCATGCGATGCAGTGCTTCGGCGGCAAACTCATCGGCAGCGATGGTGAGCGGATTGCGGTGCATCACTTCGCCCGCAGTGTGGCGCAGCGCCTCGGCCCCTTCGCGCTCCAGCAGGCGGCGCAGGTCGCCGTCACTGATTAGGCCGACGAGCGTATCCCCTTCGGCCACCGTGGTCATGCCGAGGCCCTTGCGCGACATCTCATAGATGACGTCCTTCATGGGCGCATTCGATGCAACGCGCGGGATGGCATCGCCGGTGTGCATTTTTTGCGCCACGCGCAGTAGTTGCCTGCCCAGCCTGCCGCCGGGATGCAGATGCGCAAAGTCTTCGGCGCGAAACCCCTTGCGCTGTGAGACGGCGATGGCCAGTGCATCGCCCAACGCGAGCATGGTGGTGGTGGAGGCCGTCGGTGCCAGGTTCAAGTCGCAGGCCTCCTGCGCCACGGAGCAATCCAGGGCCACGTCGCTGGCCAGCGCCAGCGTGGAGCGCGGATTGCACGTGAAGCTGATGAGCGCGTCGCCCAGACGCTTGAGCATTTCCAGCAGCAAAAGAATCTCTTCTGTCTCACCGCTGGCCGAGAGCGCGAGCACCACATCACCATGCGCCAACATGCCCAGGTCGCCGTGGCGAGCCTCCGCTGGATGCAAAAACAGCGCCGGGCTGCCCGTGGAGCTAAGCGTGGCCGCAATCTTTTGCGCGATGATGCCGCTCTTGCCCATGCCGGTGACGACAACACGTCCGCGCGATTGTCCGCAGGCCAGCAAAACTTCCACGGCGCGCGCGAAGTTCGCGGCCATGGGGCCTTCCAAGCGCGCGGCCAGCGCCAGCAGGGCTTCGGCTTCAATGCGCACCAAGCGGCTGGGTGCGGAGCCTTCGGATTGGCCAGATGCGTGGGGCATGGCTGCGTACAAGGAGTGGAAAACGCTTTGATGGTACCAGAATTGCACTTCGCAACGCGCCTGTGCTGTGAGTGGGAACACGACGGGTGCGTTGCAGTAGACTGGCAGCAAGGCGTGTTGCGCCGCGCGCTGCGCGGCAGCAGGAGGTTTGCATGCGAAGAAATGCAGTCGTTGTTTTGGGATTGGTCATCGGCATTACGTTGATGCTTTGGTCGGGTGTGATGGCCTATCGCGAGCGCAGAGCCGCGTCGATGCAGGCTCCGCAGCCCGTGGCGCTGGTGCCGGAGGGAGCCAATCCGGACACGGTGGATGCGGCCAGCGCCGATCCGAATTCGCCGCAAGCGCAGGGGCTGCCGGATATGCGCGGTAAGCTGGCACCGGGCTTCACGCTGAAGACGCCGGAGGGCAAGTCCGTCTCACTCGCCGATTACAAAGGCAAGGCGGTGCTCATCAACTTCTGGGCCACATGGTGCGCGCCTTGCAAGCTGGAGATGCCGTGGCTGATCGATTTGCAAAAACAATACGCCGCGCAGGGATTTACCGTGCTCGGTGTCTCCGAGGACGATCCTCCATTTGCGCAGGTGGGCGTGTTTGCGCAGAAGATGGGCGTCAACTATCCCGTGGTGGTGGCCAATGATGCAGTGAACCATGCCTACGGGAATGTGGATGGCTTGCCGACCTCCTATTATGTTGGGCGCGATGGAAAAATTGTTGCCGAGACGGCAGGGCTAATCTCCAAGGACGACATTGAAGCCAACATCAAAAAGATTTTGGCGACCAAGGGTTAACGGAGCGCGCAATGCGGAGCAATATCCAGCGCAAACGGAGTGGCAGTGTAGGAGTTTTGTTCGCGTTCTTCTGCGCGGCGGGCGCAGGTCTGCTATGGGCGCAGCAGTCTGGTTGGCAGCCGCACGATGCAGGGCTGGGACTGCGCGGAGCATCCAGTGCTGAAAAAGGTTGGGTGCAGTTGGAGTCGCCCACGCAGATTGCTTTGCAGCCGCGACGCGCGCAAACCGTGGACTTGGAATTTTTGATTCAGGATGGGCTGCATATCAACGCGCACCAGCCGCGTTCGCCCTATCTGATTCCGACGACGCTGACGCTTTCTGCTCCGGCGGGCGTGCGTGTGCTGGGTGTGGAGTATCCACAGGCCAAGGATTACCACTTCGCTTTTTCGCCCAAGGATGCGCTGAGCGTTTACACCGGCAGCCTGCACATTCTTGTGCATCTGCGCGCGCAGCCCGGCGCGTTTGCCATGCCTGCATCGCTACGCTATCAGGCCTGCGACAATCACATGTGCAATCCGCCGAAGACGCTCACCTTTACGTTGCATGGCGTGGCAAAATAAAAAATCAATTTCACGCGAGAGAAAAAATCGAATGACGCAACCGAACGCGCAGCATCCCTCCATCGCCAGCACGTTGACCTTTGAACAAAAACTGGATCGACTGGCCGAGGTGGCCGTGCGCATCGGCTTGGGCCTGGGCGCAAGCAACGGCCCGGTACAGGAGTTGGTGATGACCGCCTCCACCGACGCGCTGCCCTTGGCGCGGCGCATCACGGAGCAAGCATACAAAGCGGGCACTGTGCTGGTGACCACGATGCTCTCCGACGAAGCGCTGGCGCTGGCGCGGTACCGCAATGCGCCGGATGCAAGTTTTGATCGCGTGGCGCAGTGGTTGCAAGATGGCATCGCCACGGCCTATCGCAGCGGCGCGGCACGGCTGGCGATTGCCGGTGGCAATCCAGCGCTGCTCGCAAATGAAGATCCAGCCAAGGTTGGGCGCGCCAACGCTGCATTTTCCAAGGCCAGCAAACCGGCGATGGAGTTGATCACGCGCCACGAGATCAACTGGACGATCGTTGCCAGCGCCACACCCGCTTGGGCGCGCGCTGTCTTTCCTGATCTGCCAGAAGAGGCTGCCATCGCTCGTCTGTGGGATGCGATTTTCGCGGCCTCGCGCGCCGATGTGGCCGATCCTGTGGCTGCCTGGCAGGCGCACGGAGCGTATCTAAAGGAGCGCGTGGATTTCTTAAACCAGCGGCGCTATGCCGCGCTCCATTTTCGCGGACCGGGAACCGATCTGCGCGTGGGGTTGGCCGACGATCATCTCTGGGCCGGCGGCGGCACGCGTGCGGGCAATGGCGTCTTCTGCCAGCCGAACATTCCCACGGAAGAGGTCTTCACCACGCCGCACAAAGATCGCGTGGATGGCTTCGTGCGCAGCAGCAAACCGCTTTCGCATCAGGGCACATTGATTGAGGAAATCTCCGTGCGCTTTGAAAAAGGTCGCGTCGTCGAGGCCAACGCCAAGGCGGGCAAAGAGGTGCTGGAGCGCATGATCAGTACCGACGAAGGCGCACGCAAGCTCGGCGAAGTGGCGTTGGTGCCGCACTCCTCGCCGATTGCGCAGAGCGGCGTATTGTTTTGGAACACGCTCTTCGACGAAAATGCGGCCAGCCACATTGCGCTGGGCCAGGCGTACAGCACTTGCCTGATCGGCGGCGAAAAAATGGACGAGGCCACGCTGGCTTCAAAGGGGGCCAACGCTAGCCTCATTCACGTGGATTGGATGATCGGTTCCGGCGTGATGGACGTAGACGGCATTCGCGCCGATGGTTCCTCCGAACCCCTGATGCGCCAAGGCGAGTGGGTGTAGGCCTCTTATCTCAACACGATGTCATTCCGAGCGCAGGCTGTGCAGTAGCCGCAGTCCAGGAATCTTCGGTTCCATTTCGTGTGTAGGCGAACCGCATATCCCTCCACTGCGTCCGCCTGCGGCGGACTTCGGTCGGGATGACAATTTCTCATTGACAGAGAGTCATTCTGAGCGACCAACGGGAGCGAAGAATCCAGAGAATCACAGCGGCGTGATCCAAGCGAATTTTTTCTGGATTCTTCACTTCGCTGCGCTTCGTTCAGAATGACTCCTATTGGTTCTGTCTCTCTTCCAAAAAAATCCGCTCTATACACAACTGTAGATTTTCTCTAAACAAGCCTGCTTTTTTCTTATGTGCCTCTCGACTAAATCGGCATCGGCACAGAAGCAGCGTTCCGCAACCTCTGCACCACGCGCGACTGTCCCAGGCAAACCATCACTGCGAACAGGCTGGGCGCGACGGCTTGTCCGGTGAGTGCCACGCGAGCGCCGTTGATTAAGCCTCCGGCTTTGACACCTTTTTTTTCTGCGAAGGCGCGGAGTGTTTGCTCGGTGGTTGCCTCGTCGAAAATTGCAAGCGCGGCGTAGCGATCGGCCATCTCCACCAGCAGGGTGCGCACGGCTGCATCACTTAAAAATTTGGCGATGGCCGCGGGGTCGAAGGGAATCGCATCCCCAAAGTAGGCCAGGAAGGCCGTCGCAAAATCCTTCAGACTGCGCGCGCGCTGTTTGAGCAGATCGATGGTGCGCAGATTTTCCTCTGTGCTGCGTGACGGCGTGAAGCCAGCGGCGCGCCACTCCTGTTCGATGAGCGGGAGCAGGCGTTCGGCTGGGTAGGCGCGAATATACTCCGTGTTGAACCAGGCCAGCTTGTCGTTGTCGAAGACGGCGTTGGAGCGCGCGATGCCGTCGAGGGAAAAAAGCTGGACGAGATCGTCGGAGGAAAAAATCTCGCGGTCTTTGCCGTCGGCGGTTTTTCCCGCAGCGCCCGGAGACCAGCCCAGCAGGCCGAGAAAATTGCGGAAGGCTTCCGGCACAATTCCCATCTCTCGATAGGCGGTGACGCTGGTGGCGCCGTGGCGTTTGGAGAGCCGCGTCTTGTCCGGGCCAAGGATCAGCGGCACGTGCGCAAAGATGGGCAGTGGTGCGCCGAGAGCCTGATATTGCAGCACCTGTTTGGGCGTGTTGGAGATGTGATCCGCGCCGCGGATAATGTGCGTCATGCCCATGTCCAGATCATCGGCCACCACGCTGAGGTGATAGGTGGGGATGCCGTCGGAGCGAAGCAGAACGAAGTCTTCTAATTCCTCGTTGGCAAATTCCACGGAGCCGAAGACAGCATCGTCAAAGCGCGTGACTCCGGTGGCGGGCACGGCGAAGCGTAGTGCTGCTGCTTCGCCAGCGCGGAGGCGGCGTGCGGATTCCTCTGGTGTGAGCTTGCGGCAGCGGCCATCATAGCGCGGCGTTTGTCCGCTGGCTGTGGCGGCGGCACGGCGCTGCTCCAATTCTTCTTTGGTGCAAAAACAAGAGTAGGCGTGCCCGCTGGCGAGCAGCTTGTCTGCCGTGGAGCGATACAGGTCGAGCCGCTGCGATTGATAGAACGGGCCTTCATCCCAATCCATGCCCAGCCAGCGCATTCCATCCAGAATGCCTGCGACCATCTCGTCCGAGGAGCGCTCGAAGTCGGTGTCTTCGATGCGCAAGATCAACGTGCCGCCGGTGTGGCGGGCAAAGAGCCAGTTGAACAGAGCCGTGCGCGCGCCGCCGACGTGCAGGTATCCAGTGGGCGAGGGCGCAAAACGAACGCGGGGAGATTTTTTGTCTGCGTGCATGGATGTGTGTAGCTCTATGCTAAAGGGTCGCAGCGCTGAACGGAAGTTGCGAAGAAAAAAGAAAGCCCCGGAGGAATCCGGGGCTTTTTGGAAAAGGAGGAATTGCGTTCTAGTAGAAGCGGATCGAAAGGCCGCTGGAGGCCACCCACGGCGTCAGACCATAGGGTGGGTAATTGAGGAAGTGCTGGTCTTCAAAATCAAAGACGCGCCAGTAGACGTGATTGCTGATGCGCAGATCCACGCCTCCGCCAACTGCATCGGTGGTGTAGTCGTAATACTTGGTGGAGATGAAGGTGGGATAGTGGAAGCGGCTGCCGCCATAGAGGAACTTGGCATACGGCTCGATTCTGAAGTTGAAAAACGGATAGGAGACACGCACGCCGCCGAGATAGTTTTGAAATTCCACCCCGGATTTGAGACGAAAATCGATAATACGCGCTTCTGCCTCCGGGCCGACCCAGATGCGACGTCCCCAGATGCCATAGCTTAAATCGCTAAAACCGCCAAAGCCCTCGGAATGATATTGGCCGTAATCCATCTGAGCCAGTGAATAAAAACCGCCTACGCTGATATAAGCCGTGCGGGGTCGTTCAGGTGAAATCGCCTGCGCATGGAGCAACACGGGAAAAAACAATGCGCCCAATGCGCATACAACCCATCGCTTTCCCACTCCCTCAATCCTCCCTTTCAAAACTTCAGTGCCAGATTGCACAGCCCTGCGCGCAGCAAAGCGCGCAGGGCTGGGGTGTACTACTGTGCAGAAGCGGTGGAACTGGCGGCTTGAGATGCTCCACTATCCTGGCCCTGTGCGCCAGAGGTCGGCAGCTTCTGGCCTGCGTCGTATGCGCGCAGGTGGAAGAAGATGGGAGTGACCTCAAACGGCATCTTGTCGCCGGGGCTGATGATGGGAGCCGGGCGTACATTGAGCAACTCGACGGCGTCGGTCCACACATTGATGTGCAGGCGGCTGCCGAGTGGCAGTGCGGGAATCTGATTCAAGTCGGCCATGTCCAGCTTGGGCGCGCCTTGTAATAGAGCGCTCAGCCACGCCGCATCATCACTGGGTGTGCGGAAGAGCGGATCGCCCATCTCCGGCTGCATGAGAGCGGGCAGAGCATGTGCACGACCGTCCAAGGCTTCAAAGAACAGGCCCACGTTGCCGAGCTTGTCTTTGTAGGGCGAGTTCTTCAGCAACTCGATTGCTTTCTTGGCGGCAGCATCGTTTTCTGCATCGCTGTGGTGCAGCGGCAGACGGCGCATGGCGGCCTGGTCTTGGAACATCAGGTTGTCTGGGAAGGCAAACTCGGTGTCGATCTTATGTCCCAGCACCAAGTGCGCCAGTTGGAAGGAGAGCACTGCGGCCAAATCTTCTTCCGTGGGCAACACGTCCACCAAGCCTTTGCTGAGCACGATGGTGTTGCCGATGGTCAGCGATTCTAACGGAGTGGTGAGCATGACGCGGCACTTGATCGGCTCGGCCAGGATGATGTTATTGGTGACGATCAGGTTGTTGGTGACGGTCTCCAGCACCTTGTCAAAGTCGCTGGGGCCGGCTAGCAAGCCAGCCTGATAGAGGCGCTCCAAGATGTTCTGCTCTGCCTGATCGGCCCACATGCGCGAGGCTTGCAGCGGGCTGATATCTTCAGCGCTTTCGCTCTGATCCTTCACGGCGTCGATCTTGACGCTCTCATTGTCGCTGGCCGCAACGGGCTGGCGGAGTGAGTAGCCCCAGATCCAGGTCTGTGCGCGGAAATAGTCGGCCTGATCAGGAACGACGCCCGGTCCGTGCTCTTCGGCGTAGACGGCGGTTGGCAGCCAGAGGCCGGGCTGCACTTCTGTGCGCCAGCTATCGAAGTGGAAGTACAGATCGTGGCCCTTGGCCGTGGTGTAGGTGCCGCTGAAACGAACAATGTTGCCTGCGCCATCCTCAATCCAAATGCGGCCAATAAAGCGGCCTGCGCCACTGCCCGGCTTGGGGGTGACATCGAACATATAGGTGCGAACGTCGCCGATGAACTCGCGGCGCACATACTTGAACGCATAGTGCTGGCGGTCAAAATGGTTCGCGTCGAGCAGCAGCATCTGCACGAAGCCTTGTGCGACATAATCGATCTTGAAGGCTTTGGTCAGGCCGTTGACGAACATCGACGAGCCTTTGAAGAAGTTCTTTTTGGTGGAGGCTTCTTGATAGCGGTTGTCCTGAATGACGCGGCCAAAGTCAACACGACCCAGGAAGTAGCGGTCCGAGACTGGAACGGAACTGAGTTGTAGATCTGGCTTGTAGTTTTGGATGTAGGTTTCGACGACCGGCGTGCGCTCTTGCACGGCCTTGAGCACTGCGCGTTCGTGTACGGAGGACTGATCGATCAGCCTGAGCATCTCCGGTGTCAACTGTGCCTTGCCGTTGTCTGCGTTCTTCTTGCGGGCAAATGCAGGGGCTGTGCAAGCAAGCAGGATGCCTAGGGCGCACCCTGCCTGTCGCAACATACGCTTGGAGACGGCATTTTCAAATTGCATGATAAAGGTCCTGACCATGAAGTCCTCAAATAAGTATTGTGTGCTGCTTATGCCAACTGAAAATCAATTCTGTAGTACGTTGTCATGTCGATGGCTTGGCCGTCCTTGGTGGCAGGCTTAAACCGTGTTTGCTCTGCCGCGCGAATGGCCTGTTCATCCAAACCGTGGCCCAATCCATGCACGACACGAATCACGTGCACGCTGCCATCTGCAGCAAACTTCACCTGCAGAACCACCTCACCCTGAATGTGCATCTGACGCGCTTCCTGAGTGTACTCCGGCGTGGGGTGGAAGAGAATCTGAACTTGCTGGAAATCCGCTTGGGTATTAGCAATCTTTATGCCTGTCGTTGCGGTCTTGGTGGTGAAGCCAGCCGTCTGCACCGTGCCCACCGGGCCATGTGCTGTGGCTGTTCCCGTGCCAAAGCCTGCACTGGCTACCTTACCGTGTCCTGCGCCGCCCACTTGGCCACCCGCGTAGCCGGAACCGAAGTTCACGCCCTGCACGCTGCCCGCACGCGCCATGCCCGCGCCGCTCTGCGCGCCGGTGGAGTTGCTGAAGCTGCCATAGGCTGCCACTTGGCTGTTGGTGGAGTTTGCATTGGTGTGCGCACCGCTGGTGTCACCAAATCCGCCCATCTTGGTGGATTGGTGGCCCATGTTGTTGGCCACGATCGTTGCCGTATTGGACTGGAACATGCCCACCTTGGGTTGCGGCGGCAGCGCGACGTCGATCGGCTTGTACGGCGGCAGTACCGGTGCATTCGGCACGTCCATCTTCAACTTGGCCATGCGCGGAGCCTCTTCCACCGGTGCGTTCTGGTAGACGATCTTCGGCGCGATGTTGTTGAGCATGTCCGGCGTCGGCGGCACAATCTGCGTCTTCGGCACAGGCTTGGGCTTGATCGGCTCCGGCTGCTTGGTCTCGACCAAGGTCAGGCTGACCGCCTGCTTGGCAATAATCTTTTGGTGGATCGCATAGAGCGAGAGAACCATAAACAGAGCGAGTATGCACACGTTGACGATCGCACTGACCGCATATGCACCGTTCATACCCTCGGATTCTGGCAGCAGACCAAATGTTGCTTGTTGTTGCAAAGCTGGTTTCGACATAGAGCCTTAACCTCTAGAACTGTATTTTTCCTCAACCTAACGTAAAACCCCGCAGCCTGCCCGATTCTTTCCGCATTCCGCACCCATCGGGGCGCAACGCGTTCGCCGGTGTGCTGCCAACCGCGATCTGGAACTCTTACGGGCAGTCGCTCTGTTTATCGGCGCTGTCCACGTACTCCCTGCAAACATCACAGCCGGTGTCGCCTATTGGCAGCAACACCGGGTGCCACCACATTTGCCCGATCCTTCTCGCCTTCGCCCTTGTTGAGACGGGGTGGAGGCAAAAAAGCAGACAACATCCTCAAATCTGCATTCGCACAACTTCTGCGCTTGCAAGTTTGCTAAAACTTCGCAACTCCACTGAAAACGTCCCATGCGACCGATCCCCACTCCGACGAGTGATGCAACGACCGAGCCGATTCCCGATGCATGGAAATATTTCTACTGTGCCCCAAAGTATGCCACAAAACAAATCGATTGCGCTCAATTTCCGCGCACGGTACCTAGGAAGCTACTCTTCTATTGTCGAGCATAACAACTGCCGCTGAAAATTATAACTCCTTTTTAACCCTATGGGCCATGAAAAAATCCATCGAAATTACTGGAAATTTCTCCCCTGTTCCTACCGGGTATTTTGCACATTGAGCCGGATTTACTTGCACCAAACGTGATGCAAGTGCACACTGGATGCTGGCGGGTTCACCGAATCTAGAGGAGACACAGCGTGCAGATTCTTGTCACCGGGGGAGCGGGCTATATTGGCGGTACTGTGGCGCAGCGGCTGCTG
>JAJZCX010000200.1 GCA_021851625.1 Acidobacteriota bacterium
CCGATCTTGGCCCAGCGTTTGTATGAGGGCATTGAGGTCGGCGGCCAGGGTACGATCGGCCTGATCACCTACATGCGTACCGATTCGACGCGCGTTTCGCCGGACGCGGTGCAGACCGTGCGCGGCTACATTGGAAAAAATCTGGGCGCGCAGTATCTGCCCGCCAGCCCGAATGTCTTCAAAGGAAAAAAAGATGCGCAGGATGCGCACGAGGCCATTCGTCCGACGAATGTCGATCTGGCTCCCGATGCGATTCGCCGCTATTTGAGCGACGAACAGTACAAGCTCTACAAACTGATCTGGCAGCGCTTTGTGGCTTCGCAGATGGTGCCCGCGCTCTTTGACCAGACCACGGTGGAGATTGCGGCCAAGGCCGGGCGCACCTACGACTATCGCGTTACCGGCTCCGTGCTGAAGTTTGACGGATTTTTGAAGGTCTACGAAGAGGCCAAGGACTCCAAAGACGAGGACGATGAGTCGCTCGGCAATCGTTTACCTGCGCTCAGCGATGGACAGGCCTTGCAGTTGATGGAGTTGAAGCCGGAGGAGCACTTTACCGAGCCGCCACCACGCTTCAATGAAGCCTCGCTGGTGAAAGAACTGGAAGAGCGCGGCATTGGCCGACCCTCCACCTATGCGTCGATCATTGGCACCATTCAAGACCGCGAGTACGTGGTCAAGATTCCGCCGAAGGGTTCGGGCCGCTTCTATCCCACAGAGTTGGGCGTGGTGGTGACGAATCTGCTGGTGAAAAATTTCCCCTACATTTTCGACCCCGCCTACACGGCCAAGTTGGAAGTGGAGTTGGATGCGGTTGAAGAGGGCACGGAGAAATGGACGGACTTGCTGAGCGGCTTCTACAGCTACTTTCAAAAAGAGTTGCAAGTGGCCGGCAAGAATATGGAAGACGTCAAGCGCATGGAGCAGCCGACGAACGAGCAGTGTCCGCAGTGCGGCTCCCCGCTGGTGCTCAAGTGGGGCAAGTTTGGCTCGTTCTACGCCTGCACGGCGTATGACAAGAAGAAGCCAGTGGCCGTGGCCAGCTCCGCGTGGGAGAAGAATGCGAAGAAGGCTATCGAAAAAATCGAGGCGAAGCTGAATTATCCCATGCTGGTGAAGGCCGCTGGCGGCGCAGCGCCCGCTCCCGCCGCTGCCAATGTGCAGAACCGCAAGGAACTGGAGGCCGCGCTCGCGGCAGTTGCCGGGCCAGAGCGCAAGTTCTCCGTCGAACAGGTCAGTTGCACTTACACGCGCGAAAATTACGAGGCCAAACCCAACCTGAACAACACTGAGGCGCAAAACGCCGAGGCTGAAGAGGAGTTCTGCGAGAACTGTGGGCGCGTGATGGTGCTGCGCAACGGTCCGTTTGGCCAGTTCATGGCCTGCCCCGGTTACAACGAAGACCCACCGTGCAAGACGATTCGCAGGCTGACGCAGAAGCAGCAGCAGAAGCCCGCCGTGCCGCTGGACGAAAACTGCCCGAAGTGTGGCATGCAGTTGGTGCGGCGCTCCGGCCAGTACGGCGAGTTCGTCTCTTGCAGCGGCTACCCAAAGTGCAAGTACATCCAGCAGAATCTGACGGGCGTTACCTGCCCGGATTGCGGCACGGGCGACATTGCCGAGCGCAAGGCCCGGCGTGGCAATCTGTTTTATGGATGCACGAATTATCCCAAGTGCGCTTTCACCTCCAACCTGAAGCCGGTGCCGCAGCCCTGCCCGGAGTGTGGCAGCAAATATCTGCTGGAGAAGACGCTCAAGTCGGGCGTGTATCTCATCTGCCCCAACAAGCAGGCCAGCGAAGAAGTGGAAAAGCCACGACGCGGCAAGAAGGCCGCAGCAGCACCGGAGAAGCCGAAGGTTGCCTGCAATTATCAGAAGCGCATTGGCGACGCACCCGTGGCCGAGGAGAAAAAGGCTGAGGCCGTGGCGGTGTAGTTGCAGCGTGGTGGGGATGTGCTGACCCACCGCAGATTCCTCGACTCGCTTCGCTCGCTCGGAATGACACGGTATCTGCTGGGGTTGTCATTTCGAAGGAACATCCTTGATGCGAATTGAGAAATCTGCGCTGGGCAGGAATGCAGCAAGAAGGCATAGATGCATCCTGCCTTCGGAGCGGCGCATCCAAGGAAACAGATCGCAACGCAACCAGAAAGATAATCGACTCGAAAACCAACCGAACACCAAGGAGCCACTGCAACCATGGAAAGCCGTCTGGCCAACTCCCACGATGCTGAACTGATTCTGAAGCTCTACGACCTGCGCCGCGAAGAGAAGCTGCGCAAGGCCCGCCACTGGGTGGCCTTCGACTTTCACCCCACCACCGCACAAGAGATTGTCAACGTCTGGCGCGACTTCTCGAATGAGCATAGCGATTGGCTGCGCCAGGTGATCTCCTACTGGGAGATGGCCGCCTCTTTGGTGGTGCATGGAACCGTCAACATTGACCTCTACTTGGATAGCAACGGCGAGGGCCTCTTCTTATACAACAAGCTGGAGCCGTTCATTGAGGAGATTCAAAAGATCAATGGCGGGATGCCCTTCATGCGCAACACCACCACGCTGCTGGAGAAGTGTCCCCCGGCCAAGGAGCGTTTCCTGCGTATGCGTGCTTACGTCCAAGCCCGGCAGGCGCAGCAGCAAAAGTAAGCCGGCGGTGCGCGCTGTTTCCGAGGCAGCAACGGCGAATCATTCTGAACGTAGCGTAGACGGGGAATCTGCGGTGCTCCAGTGCAGAACAACAACCGCAGATTTCTCCACTGCGTCCGCTGCCGCGGACTCCGGTCGAAATGACAAAGTGTTATTGCACGGGAACCTGACACCACACGCACCTTGTCATTCTGAGTGCAGCGAAGTCGATGAGTCCAGAGAAGATCGCGGCAGCACTTGCCCAGTATCTGCCGTGTCTCTGGCGGAAACGCCTTGTATCTGATAGTGTTAGCTTCGGAGGACGGGCCAGCGATGGCGAAGGCGGTTTGGAACGGCCGGGTTGTGGCCGAAAGCGAAAAAGCGCAAGTTATTGACGGGATTACTTATTTCCCCGCCGATGCTTTGCACCGCGAGTATATTCGCCCCAGCAGCACCATCTCCACCGACCCCGCCAAGGGGCAGGCGCGCTACTACACGCTCATCGTCGATGGGCAGGAAAACCCCGATGCCGCCTGGTACTACCCCGATCCCAAGCCTGTGGCGCGTAAGCTGAAGAACCTGGTCGCCTTCTGGCGCGGCGTCGAGATCGAAAAGTAATCCCCACACAATCGATTCTGCGCTACCGCAAAACGCACCCCCAATCCACGCGCGGCCTTCGCGTACACTGACTGCATTCAACTCCCGCCAGCCGAGGAGAGGCCCATCGCCGCCAGCACGCAGATCGTTGCTGTAGAGAAGCGCTCGCACCTGCGACCGCTGCGGCTATTGCCGTTGGTGGCGGCCACTTACTTTATGGTGTCGGGTGGGCCGTATGGGCTGGAGGACATCGTAGGCCAAGCCGGCTATGCGCGCGCGTTGGCGCTGCTGCTGGTGGTGCCCGTGCTGTGGAGCCTGCCCACGGCGCTGTTGGTCGGCGAGTTGGCCAGCGCCTTGCCCGAAGAGGGCGGATTTTATGCCTGGGTGCGCCGGGCGCTGGGGCCGTTCTGGGGCGTGCAGGAGGCGTGGCTTTCGCTGGCTTCGAGCGTCTTCGACATGGCGATTTATCCCGCGCTGTTTTTGGCGTATGTGGGGCAGTTGCAGCCGACGTGGACGGCGGGCGCGCGTGGAACTTGGCTGGGCGTGGCGCTGGTGGTGTTGTGTCTGGCGTGGAATTTGCGCGGCACCTGCGCGGTGGGGCGGGCATCGGTGGCGGCGCTGGTGCTGTTGCTGGCTCCCTTTGCCGCGATGGGATGCTTTGCGCTGGCGCGTCTTTTGGGGCTGCTGCACACATCTGGGCATGGGCTGATTGCGCTGCATGGCTGGTCAGCAATGGGGGCCGAGCGCGCAGGGGCAACGGCTCCGGCGCACGGCAGTCTGACGGCGGCTCTACTGCTGACGCTGTGGAACTATATGGGCTGGGACAACGCATCGACCGTGGCCAATGAAGTGGAGCAGCCGCAGCGCAACT
>JAJZCX010000201.1 GCA_021851625.1 Acidobacteriota bacterium
ATCGATTACATCCTGCAACGCAACGGATTGCGGCTGTGCCGCTGGAAAATCCGCCAGTGCAGAGAATTGCCCCACAAGCAGACGCAGCGTCTCCACGCTGGCGCGAATCACATCCATCGCGCCATGAATCCTCTGCCGCGTTTCCTCTGGCACGCCCTCACCTGCACGCTCCAACTGGCGCTGCACGCGCTCGGCAGAGAGGGCAATCGGCGTCAGCGGATTTTTAATCTCATGCGCCACGCGCTGCGCCACTTCCTTCCAAGCCGTCTGCTTCTGCACCAGCAACAGGTCGGTCACGTTGTCGAGAACGATCAAATAGCCGCGTCCGCCTGTGGTGTGCAGCGGCGCTACTTTTAGATCCAGGATTCGTTCCGCTTGCGCATCGCCGGTCTGAATTTCTGTCGCGGCTGCGGTCAAACGCAAGCTGCGTCGCAACGTGTGTTGAATCTCCTCGCTGGCCTCGACGGGAAACAACGCCAACAGCGGCTGGCCTTCGAAGGTCTGCGCACCCTGCGGATCCAGCATCTCGCAAAAAGCGCGATTCGTCTGCACGATGCGCAGGTCGCCATCCAGCACGGCCACGCCGCTGGGGATGGTCTCCAATACGGTTTCCAACTCTCTGCGCCGTGCATCCAGCGCGGCGTTCGCAGCGGAAAGCTGCCGCGTGGACGACTCCAGTTGCGCACGACTGCTCTCCAAATCCGCAGCCATGTGGTTGAAGGAACGCACCAACTCCCCCAACTCACCGGCTGCGGTAATGTCAGCGCGATGTGCAGCATCGCCGCTGGCAATGGTATCCATCGAGTCGGCCAGCATCTCTACCGGGCGCGTCACTTGTTTAGCGAGAAACAACGCCAGCCAGCTTCCGATAAAAAAGGTCAACGCGGCCAGCAACAACAGCATCATCAGAAATGTTGTGCGAATCCGCCGCCGCGCGTGGTACAGCGCCCAATAGGTTTCCGTGGTGGCGCGAATTCTGCGAATCGCGCTACCCATCTCCTGCGGCAACGGCAAACCCACCACCAACACATCGCCGCTGGCGGTGGAGGCTGTGCCCAGTGCGTACTCCGCTGCGCCAATATGCAAGATGGGTTCATCGGGGCGTTCTGCCGCCTGCAAGATCGTATCTGAAATCGGCTGACTCGCTGGAACGGTCTCCAGCGCTCCAGACGCAACCCAGGAGTCAATCGCAATGTCATTGGCCGTTACTCCCGGAGCCATCGGCACCTGATAAGCACTCACCAATTCCCCATCGCGGTAGAGCACGGCAAAGCCGCCTTGTAGCGTGATTTTGTGTTGGTGCATCGCTGCCAGCATCGCCTGCGCATCGCTGCCATCGCGCACAGCGGGCGCGTTGGCCAGCGACTCCGCCTCTGCGCGGGCATTCTCCGCCGCGTAGCGGGCCATCTCCACGGAGACCTGCGTCAAGCGTTCGCGCAGCAACACTCCGGGCTGTGAAAACCAGCGGTCGATGGAGCGGTTCATCAGCAGGAAGTTGAAGAAGACCATAAAGCTGGTCGGAACTAGCGAGAGCAGTAGCGCCCCGGCCAACATGCGCGTACGCAGGCGCGAACCCAACACGCGGCTTTGGCCATCGGCATACAGCTTCAGGATATTGCGCGACAGCAGCACCAGCAGCAGCAAAAACAACAGAAAACTGAGCGCGGAGATCGAGGTGAAAATGAGAATGGACCCCGTGCTGCGCGGCGCGACGGACTTGAAGTTGAACGCGTTCTCGGTGATGAGAAACAACAGCACCAGCAGCGAAAGCGCGCCCAGAATCCATGCCGCCGATCTGCGGTGTGTCTGCTCGTCGTTTGCCACGGAAGCGGCCTCCAGTCGCCGCAATGCCGCCGGGAATCTGCTGCTCATTATAGGAGTTTGCCGCGCTGCGCAGCGACGTTGTTCTTTTCCTCACAGCACGTCCCTATAATGCCAACAGCCGCTCGCGCGGCTTGCGTACAGACTATTTTCGAAGGAATGCACGATGAATCCGATTCGTAAAGTTGCCGTTGCAGGTCTCTCCCCAGCTTTGGCGGCGATGGTGTTGCTCAGCGGGGGTTGCAACAAAACGCCCACCGATGCGCAGATCACCGCGCAGGTACAAAGCGCGATCTCTGGCGATGCCGCGCTGCAAGGCCAGCCCATCACCGTCAGCGTCAACCATGGAGAGGTCACGATCTCTGGTGTGGTGAATGGCCCCGGCTCCCGCGAACTGGCCTCGAACGACGCGGCCCACATCGCTGGCGTCACCACGGTCATTAACAATCTGACCACGCAGACCGCGGGCACCCCATCTCCACAGGCCGCTGGTCCAGCGCAATCGGGCTACGCAGGCAGCGCGCCAGCGCCGAACACGCCCAGCTATTCCACGCAACAGCAGGCTCCGGCAGCCCCGCAGTACCAGGCACCCGCACCGCCGCAGCCCATCACCATCCCCGCGGGAACGCGCATCCGCGTGCAACTGGGCCAGACATTGGGAACCAAGGAGAGCCAGGTCGGCGAGACCTTTAGCGCAACCGTTGCCGACCCTGTTGTTGTCAATGGACTGACAGTGATTCCGGCAGGCGCATCGGCCAGCGGCACGGTGACGGACGTCAAGAAGCTCGGCCACTTCATGGGCAATGCGCAACTGGCCGTGCGGTTGGACAGCATCAGCGCCAATGGAGCCACCTATCCCGTGCGCACCAGCACGGTAGAGCGGTTTGAAAAGGGCAAAGGCAAGCGCACGGCTTTGATGACCGGCGGCGGCGCTGGCGTGGGCGCATTGCTCGGCGGCCTCTTCGGCGGCGGCAAGGGCGCGCTCATCGGCGGTGCGATTGGCGCAGGTGCAGGTGGTAGCGGCAGCGCCTTCACCGGCAATCAGGACTTGGTGTTGCCCGCCGAGAGTCTGCTTACCTTCCGCTTGGAGAGCGACGTAACGGTGCAACCGTAGTTGCTGGCCATACGAGCAACACAAACCAACTCCCTCAAAATCACACTGTCATTCTGAGGGAGCGTAGCGAGTGAGTCTGCCCTGAGCGAGCCGCAGGCGAGTCGAATGGGAAGAATCCAGAGAATACAAGATGCAATCCTGCAAAGAAATTCTCTGGATTCTTCGCTGCCGAGGGTCGCTCAGAATGACACATCCGCAATCCATAGCGAATCAGCCAGCTAGCAACTCCGCCACGGGCCGCCACGGTTTGCCTTGCGACTCGGCCACGGGCTTGCAGGTCAACGTGCCCGCGTATGTGTTCACGCCCTCGCGCAGACCAGCATCCGACTGCATCGCCGCGCGCGGCCCGTGTTCGGCCAGCTTCATCACGTAGGCGAAGGTCGCATTCGTCAACGCCAGCGTCGAAGTGTTCGGCACCGCCGCAGGCATGTTTGTCACGCAATAATGCACCACGCCATCGACCACATACGCCGGATCGCTGTGCGTGGTGGGCCGCGCGGTTTCGATGCAGCCGCCTTGGTCAATGGCCACATCCACCACCACCGCGCCGCGCTTCATTTTGGCGATCATCGCGCGCGTCACAATTCTCGGCGCAGCCGCGCCGGGAATCAGCACGCCGCCAATCACCAAGTCCGCCTGCTGCACCGCGCGCGCCAGATTGTAGGCATTCGAGGCCAACGTAGAGACGCGCCCGGTGAAGATGTCGTCCAATTCGCGCAGCCGGTTCAGATTTTTATCCACGATCGTCACCTTCGCGCCCATGCCCAACGCCACACGCGCTGCGTTTATGCCCACAATGCCGCCGCCAATCACGCACACATGCGCCGGCGGCACACCCGGCACGCCGCCCAACAGCACGCCGCGTCCGCCGCGTTCGCGTTCCAAATACGCCGCGCCCACCTGTACCGACATGCGCCCGGCCACTTCAGACATAGGCGTCAACAGCGGTAGCGCGCCATGCTGATCGCGGATTGTTTCATACGCAATGGCCGTCACTTTTTTGGCGAGCAACTGTTCCGTCAGCGCGGTCGCCGGAGCCAGATGCAGATAGGTGAAGAGCGTCAGCCCTTCACGAAAAAATCCATATTCGCTTTCGATCGGCTCCTTCACTTTCACGATCATCTCTGC
>JAJZCX010000202.1 GCA_021851625.1 Acidobacteriota bacterium
GGCGATGCTGGGAATCAGCGTGGCCATGGGGTCGCGCAGAAAGAAGAAGACCACCAACACTACCAGCAGCACGGAGATCACCAGCGTCCACTCAACATCATTCACCGCTGCGCGAATGGTGAGCGTACGATCCATGACGGTGCTGAGATGAATGCTGGGGGGAACGCTGGCGGCCAGTTGCGGCATGGCGGCCTTGATCGCGTCCACGGTGCGAATGATGTTGGCTCCGGGAGCCTTGAAGACGACAACAAGAATCGCGGGGTTGCCGTTGGCCAAGCCGGAGGTGTGCACGTCTTCAACCGAATCGACCACGTCGCCAATATCACGCAAGCGCACGGCGTCGCCGGTCTTCGCGTTGTAGGAGACGATCAGCGGGCGATAGGCCGCCGCACCAAAGATTTGATCCGTGTCGCCGGTGAACATCTGCTGCTGCGCATTTTTTAGCGACCCTTTGGGCATGTTCACGTTGACCGTACCGAGGGCCGTGCGCACGGCCTCCAACCCAATGCCGTAGCTGCTGAGCGTGGTCGGGTTGGCCTCAATGCGTACTGCCGGATTCGAGCTGCCGCCGACGTAAACCTGACCCACGCCATCGATCTGCGAGAGCTTCTGCGCCAGAATCGAGTTGGCGTAGTCGTAAATGCGCGGCTTGGTCAGCACATCGCTGGTCATAGCGAGAATGTAGATAGGCGCGTCGGCAGGATTGTATTTGCGATAGGTTGGATTGCCGGGCAGATTGCTGGGCAACTCTCCGCGCGCAGCGTTGATGGCCGCCTGCACATCGCGCGCCGCGGCATCAATGTTGCGATTCAGATCAAATTGCAGCGTGATGGAACTGCCGCCCAGTGTGCTGACACTGGTCATCTGCGTCACACCAGCGATGCGGCCAAACTCACGCTCCAGCGGCGTAGCCACGGCGCTGGCCATCACCTCCGGGCTGGCACCGGGCAGCGATGCGCTCACGCCAATCGTCGGAAATTCCACCTCTGGCATGGGCGCGACGGGCAGCAGATAGTAGGCCAAGACGCCAGAGAGCATCAGTGCCAGCGTCAGCAGCGAGGTGCCAACCGGTCTGCGAATAAAAGGTGCGGACAGGTGCATACGTTACTCTGTTTGTCTCCAGCGTATTTGTGGTTTACACACCGCAGATTTCTCGACTCGGTTGCTGCGCAACCTGCGCGCAGAATGAAAATTTCTCTTCCGCTTTCTTTACTCCGCTGCCAGTGGCTGCGCGCTGGCCAGCGACTCCGGCTCCATCGTTCGGAATCGACGCGCCAAGCCATCAAAGAACAAATACACAACCGGCGTGGTGTAGAGCGTCAAAATCTGCGAAAAGATGAGGCCGCCCACAATGGTGACGCCCAGCGGTCGGCGCAACTCCGAGCCAGTGCCCGATCCCAACGCCAGGGGCAGACCGCCCAGCAATGCGGCCATTGTCGTCATCATGATGGGGCGGAAGCGCAACAGACATGCCTGATAGATGGACTCTTCGGGCGTGTGGCCTTCGGTACGTTCGGCCTCCAGCGCAAAGTCGATCATCATAATGGCGTTTTTCTTCACGATGCCAATCAGCAAGATGATGCCGATCAGGCCGATCACATCCAAATCCATGTGGAAGAGTTCGAGCGCGAGCAACGCGCCGACGCCCGCCGAGGGCAGGGTGGAGAGAATCGTCAATGGATGAATGTAGCTCTCATACAACACGCCGAGCACAATGTAGACGGTGACAATCGCGGCCAGAATCAGCAGTGGCTCATTCGCCAACGAGGCCAAGAACGAGGCCGCCGTACCTTGAAAGGCTCCGTCGATTGAGGCGGGCATGTGCAGATCGGCCTTCACTTTGTTGATGGCATCGACGGCCTGGCCCAGCGACGCGCCCGGAGCAAGATTGAAGGAGAGCGTGACCACTGGGAACTGCCCTTGGTGATTGATGGCCAGCGATGTGCGCCGCTGCTCGTAATGCGTGAACTCGCTGAGCGGAATCTGCTGGCCACTCGACGACTTCACATATAGATTGCTCAAGTCGGTCGGACTCTTTTGATACTCCGGCGCAACTTCGAGCACAACGTGATACTGATTCAACTGCGTGAAGATCGTTGAGACCAGCCGCTGGCCAAAGGCGTCGTAGAGCGTGTTGTCGATGTCCGCAGGAGCCACGCCGAGGCGCGCAGCGGTGTCGCGGTCGATGACCAACATGGCTTCGAGGCCATTATTTTGTTGGTCGGTGGCCACATCGCGCAACTGCGGCTGGGCCTGCAACTCGTGCACAAAACGCGGTGCCCAATCGGCTAACTCCGCGGCATTTGCGTCCTCCAACGTGTACTGATACTGCGTGCGGCTCACGCGATCTTCCACGGAGAGATCTTGCAGCGGCTGCAAAAAGAGTTGAATGCCCGGTACAGCGTTGACCTGCGGCTGCAAGCGGCGAATGATTTCCAGCGCCGTCGATTTGCGTTGCTCGCGCGGCTTCAGGTTGATCTGCAACCGTCCGCTGTTCAACTCCATATTGGTGCCATCGACGCCGATGAAGGAAGACAGGCTCTCGACATCGGGGTCTTGCAACACGACGCGGGCCAGCGCGCGTTGCCGCTCGGCCATGGCGGCAAAGGAGATCGTTTGTGGGGCCTCCGAGATGCCCAGAAGCACACCCGTATCCTGCGGCGGAAAGAATCCTTTGGGAATGTAGACGTACATCACCAGCGTGAGCACCAGCGTGGCCAGCGTAACCAGCAGCGTGGCCGTGCGATAGCGCATCACCCATTGCAGCGATTTGCCATATTGCGCGATCACCCAGGTGTAGAAGCGTTCGGTGGTGTGGTAGAAGCGGCCTTGCTCGTGCTCCGGTTTGTGGCGGAGCAGGCGCGAGCACATCATCGGTGTCAGCGTCAGCGAGATCAACGCCGAGACGAGAATTGTCACGGCCAGCGTGACGGCAAACTCGCGGAAGAGTCGGCCCACCACATCGCCCATGAAGAGCAGCGGAATCAGCACGGCGATCAGCGAGACGGTCAGCGAGACGATGGTGAAGCCAATCTGCGATGCGCCCTTCAAGGCCGCCTGCATGGGCGAATCGCCCGCTTCCAGAAAGCGCGCGATGTTTTCGATCATTACAATCGCATCGTCCACCACAAAGCCGGTGGAGATGGTCAGCGCCATTAGGGAAAGATTGTCCAGCGTGTAGCCGAGAAGATACATCACGCAAAAGGTGCCCACGATGGACAGCGGCACGGCCACGCTGGGAATCACCGTAGCGGCCAGATTGCGCAGGAATAGAAAAATCACCATCACCACCAGCGCGATGGTCAGCATCAGTTCAAATTGCACGTCGTGGACGGAGGCACGAATAGTCTCCGTACGATCGGTGAGCACGACCAGGTGCACCGAGTTCGGCAGGCTGGCCTGCAACTGCGGCAGCACCTTGCGGATGCGATCCACCACAGTAATGATGTTGGCTCCGGGCTGGCGCTGCACATTCAAAATGACGGCGGGGGAGTCATTCATCCACGCCGACTCTTCGGAGTTCTCCGAGCCATTGATCGCTGCGGCCACGTCCGACAAGCGCACCGGCGAGCCGTTGCGATAGGCGATCACCACCGGCTCATACTGCTGCGCTGAGGTCAGTTGATCGTTGTCATTGATGGTGAAGGATTGCAAGCGCCCGTTCAGATTGCCCTTGGCCTGATTGACGTTGGTTGCGGCCAAGGCGGTGCGCAGGTCTTCCAAGCTCAGGTCATAGGAGGCCAGCGCCATGGGATTTGCCTGCACGCGCACCGCTGGCTTTTCCCCGCCCGCGATTGAGACCAATCCCACGCCAGAGAGTTGGGAAATCTTCTGCGCCAGCATCGTGTCGGCGAGGTCTTCGACCGTACTCAGCGGCAGAGTGTTGGAGGTGAGCGCCAGAGTGAGAATCGGGAAATCCGCCGGGTTCACCTTGCTGTAAATCGGCGGGTTGGGCAGATCGACGGGCAGATACGTTCCCGCTGCGTTGATGGCCGCCTGCACTTCCTGTTCGGCCACGTCGATGTTCTCGTTCAGATCAAATTGCAGC
>JAJZCX010000203.1 GCA_021851625.1 Acidobacteriota bacterium
GTATGCTGAAAGTAGCCGAGTCCATGTCGATCCTCTCCATTCTTCCCGATCCCCAGCCCAGCCAAGGGCTAACCAGCGCGCAGGCATCCCAGACCATCGGACAGCAAGTCAAATCCATGCTGTTCTATCTGACCCGCACCGAGGTACACACCTACGCCTTCAGCGTTGCGGCCAATGCGATCCTCTCTCTGTTTCCATTTATTGTCCTGCTGCTCACGGTTACGGACCACGTCTTCCACTCCCCCAACATGGAACGTGTCATTGGCGACCTACTACGCAACCTGCTGCCTACCGGGCAGGACTTTGTTATTCGCAACATGGTGCTGCTGGTGCATGCGCAGCGCAAGGTGGCCATTTTTTCTCTGATTATGCTGCTCATCTCCTCTTCCGGAATTTTTCTTCCGCTGGAAATTGCGCTGAACCATGTATGGAATGTGCGCGTGAATCGCTCGTATCTGCGCAATCAAATCGTCTCCTTGGGATTGGCCTTTGCCGCGGGCCTGCTGGCGCTGCTTTCCGTGGCCTTTTCTGCCGCACAGCGCACGCTGCTGGGCGCGATTTTCTTTGGCCACACGCATAACTTCGTCTTCCGTTTTCTCACGCAAAGCGTGCTGCAAATACTGGCCAGCGCCTCCAGCATCGGCATCTTCTTTTTGATCTATTGGCTGCTGCCGAACCGGAAAACCGCTGCTGTCTCCGTGCTGCCCAGCGCCGTGATTACCGGCTTGATCTGGGAAGGTGCCAAGCTGCTTTACATCGCCGCTTTGCCGCGGCTGGATTTGCCCTCGGTCTATGGCCCATTCGCCACCTCGGTCGGCCTAATGATGTGGGCCTTCCTGTCCGGCTTGATTCTGCTCTCTGGGGCGCATTACACGGCCATGCGCGTTCTGGCCAATGCCCCCGATGCAATCGTGGCCGCAACCCTCGCTGCCGAAGCAGAACGGCCAGCCCCATCTGGAGAAATTGCGTAGCTCTTCTCGACACGGCAAAGCGATACACTGGGGACTGAGTGCTATGAAGCAGACCCTCACAGCGCGTCCGCAACCAGCCCAGATCCAACGAACGATGCGCAAATGGATGCTCTGGCTGCGTCGCCACGCGCCGAAGACGCGCTTGGGCAACAGTGTGCTGCGGCTATATTTAGCCAGCGCGGTGCTGCTTGCCTTCGCCTGGCTGCCCCATTCCATTGGGGACGCTTTTGTCTCGCTGGGAACGCTTACCTTGCTAGCGGCGGGGTTGGGTTCCATTCCGCTGCTGCTGCGCTGGACGCGCTGGCGCATGCTTTGGAAGCTGCGCAATCGGCTTCTGGTGACGTATCTGCTGATCGGACTGGCCCCCGTCGTTCTATTTGGCTCACTGGCCGCCATTGCCGCCTACGTGCTCTCTGGCCAGTTTGCCAACTTTGTGGCCACGGCGGAGATTGGCGCTCAACTGCAACAGCTCGCCGCAGGCAATCACGCTTTGGCCGCGCAGGTGGCCCATCGCATCGAGCACCACAAGGGCGAACCTGCGCAGATGCAATTTTCCGATCTGCCCTTTCCGAAAAAATATCTGCCGCCCAACGATAGCGGATTGCAAGTGCGCATCTTTGTGGATGGAAGTCCGCTGCAACCCTCCACGCTGCCCGCCGTGATGGAGTTACCCGATGCGACGCTGCCCGTTTGGGCGAGTGATTCCTTCCAAGGTCTTACCGTGCAGCATCAGCAGGTCTACTTTCGCGCTCTGCATCGCAGGCAGGCCGCGGGACACACCGTGGTCGCCATCTCTAGTTTGCCGCTGAGCAGGGAACTGCTCGGCCAACTAGCCAGCGGCCTCGGCAAGATCGCACTGCTCCCCGTGGGCCATCAGACGGGAGGCCCCACGCTTCCGCAGACCTCCGAAGCCACCAAAGACATGGGCCTAGGCGCAGATGCCGTGCTCTGGGATCAGTCCAAAGTGGTTTTGGATGCGAAGGAGTCCTCGCTCAAAACCGTCTCTGGCGGCAAGCTGGCCAAGCGGGAAAACTGGCTGGACATCCCCATTGATATTCCAACCTTTCTCACCATCACGGGTTGGAAGAGTGGCAAGCACTACACGGCCATTGCCCTGGTTACCTCGCGGCCTTCGCTGCTGTATCAGCGACTCTTTCAGCAGTCTGTTTTGATGGGCACAGCATTGCGCATCGCCTTGCTGGGTGCCGCCTTCGTCTTCGCCGTGCTGCAACTGCTTGCGCTCTGGATGGCCGCTCGCTTGAACCGCACCATTACCCACTCCATCTCGGACCTGTATGCGGCCACACGCGCCGTCGATGCAGGAAAACTCAATCACCGCATCTTCGTCACGCGCAACGATCAGCTTGCTGACCTAAGCCGCAGCTTCAACGGCATGGCCGCCTCGTTGGAAAAGCTCATCCAAGGGCAGCACGAAAAAGAGATCATGGACAATGAGTTGGTCATTGCGCAGGAGGTGCAGAAGAATCTCTTTCCTAACGCCAGCGTCAGCTTGCCGCATCTGGATTTGTACGGCATCTGGCGTCCGGCCCGCGGCGTCAGCGGAGATTATTACGACTTTCTCTCCGATGGAAACCATGGCGTCGGCTTAGCCATCGGCGACATCAGCGGCAAGGGTATCTCTGCCGCGCTGCTCATGGCCACACTGCACTCCGCCGTGCGTGCTTTTTGTTTTAGTACGGATGGCAGGCAAGGCAGAGCAGCCGTCCAAGCACAAACAGGATTGTTGGAGTCTCCGGCGCGCGTGCTCTCGCTGCTCAATCAACATCTGCTCGACAGCACCCAGCCGGAAAAATACGCCACGCTATTTTTGGCGCATTACGGGGACTCCACCAGCCAGTTGCGCTATGCCAATGGCGGTCACTTGCCACCGTTGGTTTTGCGCACGGATGGTACCGTGGAGCGCCTGCATTATGGCGGCACTGTGGTGGGTCTGCTCGATGACGTTGTGTATCGAGAGGGCAGCGTGCGCCTGCATCCCGGCGATATTTTCGTTGGCTACACCGACGGACTTACCGAGCCGGAGAATGAGTTTGGCGAGTTTGGCGAGACCCGTATGCTGGCGATCATCCGGCAAAATCGCCACTTGCCGCTGCCGGAGATTTGCGCGCGCCTGCTGGCGGCCCTTGATGAATGGATTGGCGACAAGGAGCAGCCGGACGACATCACTCTGGTGCTGGCCCGGCAGCGGTAGCGCGGCTCTTATCGTACGGTAAACGACTTCACGACGATTGCATTCGGCTGATTGCCCACGGGCAGCATGGTGAAGAGTGAGTGCATCAGCGTGCGAATCACAGCCACATCCCCAGAGCGAGAATCCACGGCAAAGAGCAAGTGCCCTGCTTTGGAAAGCGCCAGCGCATCCGGTCCATCGCCTGCGCGCGCGTCGCCCATCAATTGCGCCTCGTCCACGCTGTAGATGCCGATGGAACTGGCGTCAAAGTTGCTGATGTACAGCGTGGTGTTGTCCGCACTCACGATGCCGCTCACCGGGTGCGTGCCCACCATGTATGCGCCGCCCACCTCGTTGGTGCCCGTGGCGATCTCCGAGATGGAGTTGGACGCGAAGTTCGAAACAAATATCTCGCCGCTGTCCGGCTTCATCGTCAGCGCAAGCGGTGTCTTGCCGACATCCAAAAAATCCAGCAGCGCATCCGTGTTGTCTGCATCGGCAGGTTCGTCGTGCCGGGCCAGCCGCAACACCATCACCTGATGCCCGCCGGAGCAGGCGATAAACGCCTTCTCGGATCGGGGCAGAATCACAATGTCCGTTGCGCCTGGGCAGCCGTCAAACACGCTGCGCACGCGGAATGTGTCCGCGTCCACCACGCTCACGCTGTTGCCCACGCGGTTGGAGACCACCAGCGTGTGCCCATCCGGGCTAATTTGGGCCAGTCCCGGAGCCTCCCCCACCCCGATGGTGGCAATCTCGCGGCGTGCTTGCAAATCCAATACAGAAACATTGTTGGATCCAGAATTGGCAACAAATCCGCGCTTGCCATCTGCCGAAACTGAAATGAAATAGGGCTTGGCATGCACGGGAATCGTTTGCGCGA
>JAJZCX010000204.1 GCA_021851625.1 Acidobacteriota bacterium
CCAACGGCCCTTGTCCATCGCTGTACTCCGTGCGCCACTTTTCATACACAAACGAAACCTGATAGCCGAGACTGGCAAAGACCTTCACCAGTGCCTCGCCATCGGCGAGTTCTGTTTCCGTCTCCAAGCGATGTTTGTGCGGCAGTGTGTCTTCTGGCGTGGGCCGAGCCTTGTGCGTCATCGTCCACTTGCTGCCATAGCGGCGAATGCGCAGCGTCTCATTGCGTGTCCGCAGCGCGCGCGCGGGTGTATCGAATAGCCGGTTGTACTCCAGCGTGCGCGGCGTGATCTGCGCAAACCCCAGTGCGGACAAGCGCGCCTGTAACGCGCCGATCTCCGCCACGCGAAACTTGATCTCCACTTCGATATGAGTTGCTGTGGACTCTGCCGTCATGCCATCAGTTTCGCACGGAAGCGCAGACGATAGGATGGAGAGAGCGCCTATGCCGCGGCCTTCCACAATTCGACGCACTGTCTCTGCGGCCACACTGCAATCAGCCGAAGGCCAAGCCGCGCTCGCGCAGGCCGCGGAGATTCTCCGCGCAGGCGGAACCGTCGCCTTCCCCACGGAGACGGTTTACGGCTTGGGAGCGAATGCTCTCAGCGCCGTCGCGGTTGCCAACATCTTCGCTGCCAAGCAGCGCCCGGCCTGGGATCCCTTGATCGTGCATGTCTGCGATGCGGCCATGCTCGCATGCGCGGTGAAAGAAATTTCTCCGGCAGCACAAAAATTGATGGATGCCTTCTGGCCCGGTCCGCTTACATTGCTGCTGCCCAAACACGCCAACATTCCCCCGGAGGTCACCGCAGGCCGCCCGCTGGTGGGCGTGCGCTTGCCCGCGCATCCGGTGGCGCGCGCGCTCATTCAGTCCGCGCAGCTTCCCATCGCCGCGCCCAGCGCCAATCGCTTCGGCTGCGTCAGTCCCACCACCGCTGCGCATGTGCTCGACGACCTCGATGGCCGCATCGACATGGTGCTCGACGGCGGCCCCACAGAGCATGGCCTCGAATCCACCGTGCTCGAATTGCGGGATGGCGGAGCCATCGTCTATCGCGCAGGCGCGGTGGCATTGGAGACATTGCGCACGCTGCTCGACTCCGTTGAGTTGCATCAGCCCATCACGCAATCCACTGCGCCGGAGTCGCTGCCTTCGCCGGGCGTGGGCATGCGCCACTATGCGCCGCGTGCACGTTTGGTGCTGGTGGATGTCTCAGCCGACAACGCTGCGCAGCGCGAAGAAGCATGGTTGGCCGCATTGCACAATGCGCAAAAGGCCGTAGGTCGCTGCGGAGTTTTGCAGCCGCACGGCTGGCTGCTCCCCACAGATTTTTCCGGTGCGCAGTATGACTGGGGCCGCTGGGATCACTCAGAAGAATTGGCGCAGCGGCTCTACGCCGGCCTGCGCGCGCTCGATGCGATGGGAGTTGTGCAGATTCTTTGTCCGGTGCCGCCTGCGCACGGTTTGGGCGCGGCCATCTGTGATCGTTTGCAAAAAGCCGCGCGCGCAAAATAATTTTGTTCAGCCGGAATAAAAAATCATCACATCACGAACACCTTGTCATTCCGAGCGAGCGAGAGCGAGTCGAGGAATCTGCGGTTCGCTTGTTAGAAGTGGATACACCGCAGATCCCTCCACTGCGTTGGCCTGCGGCCAACTCCGGTCGGGATGACAGAGCATTTGGGATGCTGACATTCCCAGCGCGCGGAGACGCATCACTCTGTGCCACAAACCTCTTGTCATTCCGAGCGAGCGAGAGCGAGTCGAGGAATCTGCGGTTCGCTGGCCGATCCAGTTCCTTCGCTAAAGTGCTGTGGACGGATAAAAATGCCTCTAGTGCTGCCCGCGCTCATCGGCTTTGAAGAGATATTTGATTCCAGATTTGTATATCATCACATGCCGCCGTTGCGAGCCGCGCAGCTTGATGGCGGAGTGGTCATACCACTCCAACGTGCCTTCGATCTGCTCCCCATCCACCAGCACCACCACCAGCCGCGTTTGCGTCTGCACCTGTTTTTGCAGATAAAACGTCTCGGCGTGGGAGTCTTCCGTATGCGTCACGGAACGGCCCGCGTGCACGGTGAGCGGATCGCTGCTGTGCGGCTGTCGAAACTCCGCCAGCGCAGAAGCGGACAGCGTGGGTCGGATCAGCTTGCGCTGCCCAATCACACTCGATCCGTCTTCAACGTGCGCGTGCGTCTTGCTCGTAGGGGAGTTCGTGTCGGACATGGGCCTCTCCTGGGGACTGCACCACTCCCGCACTTGCCAGGATTGCGCAATGCGTCTGTGGAGTGTGTGCGGTGTTCTGCACTGATGCTAGCCGAGTGGCGGCAACTTTCCAAGCGATCGGGCGCAGCGACTCCGTTCAGGCTCCCTTGGCCATCTGTGCCGCCAGCGCATCCAGTGACAACGATCGCAGCAGATTTCTGCGCATCCCACTCTCCGCCTGCCCAATGGCCTGCGCTGCCTGCTCGATCCAAGCCAGACGCACGCTGTGCGCCATCGTTTGCAACTCCGCCGCAATGTCGAGGTTGCGCACTCGCTCCGCTGCTCCCGCCTGCAACAGCATCACGTCATGCAGCAAACTGGTGAGCGCGCGCAGCATCTCCTGCATCTTGTGCTGGCCTTCGGCTCCGGCACGATAGCTTTCCGTGGTGCGAAAGAGCGTGGAGAAATCCGGCTCCGCCAGCGCCGTGTGCAGCAGGAGCATTGCATCCTTGCGGGTCGCCAAGTACGCCGTCAGATCAAACGACAACGCGCGTCCCACGGCACCTTCGGCCAGCCGCGCCACCAACGCTCGCTCCTTCGGCTTCCAAGTCGGACGCCGTTCGGCCAGCAGCTTCTCCAGTTGCTCCACCGGTGCTGGATGCAGTCGCAGCATGCGCACGCGGCTGCGAATCGTGGGCAGCAACTCTGCGGGATTCTCCGTCAACAAAAATATATGAGCGTAGGGCGGCGGCTCCTCCAACACTTTGAGCAGGGAGTTCGCCGCCTCTTTCATGAACGCTGATTTTGAGAAGATGTAAATCTTGCGGCGGCCTTCGGCGGGCAGACGGTGAATGTTTTGGATCAGCGAGCGCACCTGATCGACCTTCACCAGATTCTGCGGTGGGTCGGGCGGCAGAATCAAAACATCCGGGTGCGGACGGATCAGAATGCGTGTCTCTTTGCGATCGGTCTCGCGCAGTTCCTCGCGCGCCTCCACTGCTTCGGCGATGCGTGCATCCAAGTCCAGCGCCTCGGCCATGCGCACGCAGTTGGCGCACACGCCGCAGGCATCGGGCAGTTCGCCTTCCATCCGCGGCTGCTCGCAGTGGATGGTCTGCGCCACGCGCAGTGCCAGCGTGTATTTGCCCGCACCACGTGGCCCGGCCAAGAGCAGCGCGTGCGGCAGACGATCCGCCGCCAGTTGCTGCCGCAGTTGCAGAACTGCCTCCGCATTGCCAAGAAAACCTTGAAAGCTCACAGAACTGAGCCTAGCAGAATCAAATCACACGAGACGCGTGGATTCTCTGTTGTCATTGGTTGGCAACCGCGGTCTACGGTGTGTGGACTGCGCCCTGCGTGAAGGCAATTTCATCCGTGCCGATCTTGCCCGTGGCTGGATCAAAAATGCCGGTGCGCAAATACGCCGTCCCGGTGGGCACGTCCAAATACTGCGTAAATTGCAGCCCCTTCTGCTCCATGGCCGCATAGGTGGCTGGCAATAGATTGAACTCCACCTGCTGCAAAGTGGCGTTAAGTTGATTGCCCTCGGCGTCAAATGCGATTGCAGCGAAACTGAGCGTGGAGTGGTGCACCTGACCTGCATCCTCGGCAAAGTGAAGGCTGCGCAGCAGAGTGGCATATTCAATTGCGTAGCGCGTACGCAGGCCGGGCAGGCTCTTGGCCTCTCCGGCAATGGCTGCGCTGGCATTGGGCTGCGGCTGCACCGGCACCAAATGAACCTTATAAAGTATCTGCGAAAAATCGGGCAGACCGTGGGACATCTCCGCGGTAAATTGCCGCAGTGGATCATCAGTCGCTGCGCCCTG